>NZ_CP193753.1:0-179981 GCF_050847375.1 Arthrobacter sp. G.S.26
AAACCGCGAGACCAGCTTGGAGCTACGGTGGATCGAACCGGCTTGAGCAAAGCGCCGATTACCGCGCTTCGGGCCAGCGGGGGGGTAATTGCGGATGGATACTGCTTCGGACCCAGTAGTCTGGGCGCAAAAATTTTGCCACAATTGTTCATGCCATAAACCATGCCATAAGCTAAATTGGAAGCTCTGCATGCAACCACTCGCAAAGTCATGCCTCTAGTTAAACGGCACAACTACTGGAGGAACTCGTTTGCCCTCAGGTATGATCAGCAACCTAATAAAACACTTGCTAACACACAGAATAACTGCTAATGAAGCTCACGAAGCGACATACTTAGCGCTAAGCACGTGAGCACGTTTGGTACCAAACCAAAACTCACACTTCTCTGCAGCTAGAAACACAAACAAAGTGACTCATTTGGCACTTCACTTGAGAAACCATGAGTAGACACGCAGGAAGCAGTACCTGGAATCCAAGTGGGAGCACCATTATTAGCAAAGTATGATGCTGTGTGACCCATCGGACGCGTGTCACTACCCGCATAAACGCCGGATTCCACATAACGTTGAGCGCAGGACAACAATCCAGACGACAACTAGGAGAATCTCCGGCCGATGGCACGATCACTGCAGACCCCCGTGAACCCGAGATCTCAAGCAACGCGCGCCATTGACCGTGTCATCGCCCTCGCAAATGGCAAAGGTGGAGTTGGTAAAACAACCACCGCCGCCAACGTCGGCGGGTATGTGGCACTGGCTGGCTCTCGCGTGCTGCTGATCGACCTTGACCCGCAAGGCGATCTGGCCCGCGACCTTGGATATGAGCGGCAAACGGGACGAGAGTTCTTCCAGGCTCTCATCGCAGGCACGAAGCCGTTAATCCTTCGCGATGTTCGGGAGAACCTCGACGTCATCCCTGGGGGTCAAGACCTCGAAGACATCCAGGGCCTCATGGTTTCCCGTTCAAGCCGGTCCGACGCAGGTGACTTCGGTGACATGCTTTACGCCGTCTTGGCGCCGCTGGCAGATGACTACGACTTGATTCTTATCGATACCCCACCGGGGGAGCGGGTCCTTGTCGAAGGCGCCTTCGCAATTTCCAGTGCCGTCGTGATTCCTACTCGCTCCGACGATGCGAGCATCGACGGGGTCGAACGTATCGCACGCCGGTTTATGGCTGTACGTGACCGGAACCCATCACTTCAGTTGGCCGGCGTCGTCCTGTTCGGCGTTGGACCGCGGTCTCTACGCTTAGAACGAAGTGTCCGGGACACCTTAGAAGAGATGCTTGGTACTGTTGCCCCGGTCTTTGAAACTCGGATCAGAAATCTTGAGAGCGCAAGCGCCGACGCCCGCCGGAAGGGCCTGCTCTTCCACGAACTTGAAGGTGCCGTTACCGACGCTCAAAAGAACCGCCTAAAGGCGCTCCGTGCAGGGGAGAAACCAACGGACGGCTTCTTCTCGCGGAATGCCGGGGGATTGGCCGAGGAATACGAGCAACTGACAGGCGAGATCCTCGCCCGACTGAACGAAATCGAAAGCGGGAACCAGGCATGAGCGGCAGGCAAAGCCTCGCCGGGGCGTTCGCACCTGTAACAACTACTAGGGGTGCAGCGCTGCAAGGTTTGTTGGCGCCAAAGCGGGGGAGGGGCACCCCTGAATCGGGACCAAAACCGCGAGAGTCCACGGAGGAACAGGGCCAAGGACTTATCCAAGTGCCGCCAGCAGCAGCAGGCGAGCCCGCTGACACGAAACTACCTGCCGAAGGTTCACTGACGGACAATCCACCCAACCAGGAGAAAAACCCTACGGAAACGCCCCCTGACCTGGCAGGACGGCAGAAGCAACCCAAAAGTGCGTCGGCCAGGCCCTCGAAGGACACTGCTGGGCAACAACCTGGTTCAAAGAAGGCCACTAACTCGTCCAAAACCTCCGAAATGGTTTCGGGAGCACTGCGCAACGTCGGGGTGTACTTAGCTCCGGAGCTTTTGGCTCAAGTAAAGGACGCCGTCTACCAGGAGCGGATCACCTATGCGGACCTGCTGATTGATGCCTTCGAAGCGGTTGACGACAAACAGATCGCCAGGGAGTTCAAAACCGAGACCAGAGTGACCAGATCCGGCATGCCCCGCCGAGCCCCGCGGAAGCGTGGAGAAGCCGGCATTCAAATCCAACTCCGGCTCGACGGACTGCAGGTGGCCTGGCTCGATGAGAAGGTCACCGAATTCGACGCACCGTCACGCAGCGCTTTGGTCTCTACCGTGTTCAAGCTGTATATCCAGACCCCGACAAACTGATGTTGTTGAATTTTCCAACCTAGGTGTCTACCGAGTAACACCGCGGTAATTATGGCGTGAACTATGGCAGGGCTTATGGCACGGAATCGAAACGGTGCAAATACGTAGGCTGCAGCCCAAACGAAGCTTACAGCTAGCAAGCCGGAGCCTACCTCATCCGGTTCTACCGAAGGCCAGGTCGGGCAATGACCAGTCGTCAGGCGGCCCTTCAAACAATTCCCAAGGGTAATCATCGTCGGGGGACAGGAGCTCGGCGACGGTGCTAACGTTCTTGGCCAACCACTCACGCCAAATGATTCGGTCGGTTCGGTACCGCTGAACCTGCGCTGCCACGGCTTCCAATATTCCAAGCCTCTCAGCGAGGTGTTGGAGGGAGGTAGCCGCCACAACTGACCACACCCGGCCCGCGTTGCGGCTGATCAAATTCCAGGCGGCTAGGATCTCGAGAGCTTCGTGGACGGCAGAGCGGGAAAGCCTGGTGGCGCTGACGATTTCGGTGGTGGACAGCCCGGGGGAGTGCTCCAGTGACTCGTAAACGAATGCCGCGGGCAGACCCAGTTCCCGGAAAACAGGCCGGAGGGCGTGGACCTTCCCCTTCTGCCAGGAGGCGTCCTCAGCCGCAGCCTTAACCTCCTCGGAGACGGTAAGCATGTACAGGTCACCCTTCGTTCCGCGGGCTTCCTCAACCAAGGTGACCAGGGGATCCTTTTCGGCACGAAGTTCTCGCAAGTGAAGGCCGACGGTAGTGTGATCGAGACCGGTGGCCACGGCGATGGACCGGACCCCAAATTCAACGAAGCGCGATGCTGTCATGTGGGCTGCTTCTCCCAGTGCCCGCAGCACCATCCTTCTAGCCATCCCTGTCCTGGATTGCTGGTAGTTCACCTCCCTGATCCTCAGAGCACTGCGCCAGGTCCGGATGAACCGATGCTCCGCATCGGGATTTGAAATCGAAGCTGAATTCTTTAGCCCTACCGCCTGTGTAATTGGCTGGCTTGTGGGGGATCTACGGACATGGTCTTTCCCGTCTGCTTTGACCGGTTTTTTACTGAGGTAAGTGAGGGCGTTCATCCAGTCCCGGCGCAGGGCCGGGAGCCGGTGCCGGGCTGCGTACCGGGCGTAGAAGGAGGCCAGCCCGGGCCAGATTCCCTGCAACATCCGACGTTCCACATCGACCAGCTCGAGGCCGGCCGCTGCGGCGCCAACGAGGACCGCCTGACGTGCATCGGAGTCCGTGGCGTAGCGGTTCGTGTCGTACAGCCCGGTTTGGGCAAGGACTTGCATGGTCCGGGACATGCGGCCAGCAGGCTGCTCCGGGACGGGCGCCTCGGAGGTGGCGGGAGAGAAGGTTCCTTGCAGACGGAGGGCCCGGACTGCTTTTATCTCGGCGGCCAGGTCGTTGGTCATTGCAGTCCAGACCGTTGCGCTGTTGGGACGGCGGACGATGTCGTAGGCCATTGACAGGCTCATCGCCAGCTCCTGGTACCCGCCACGCTTATGCGGCGAGCCGGGGGTTCGCATGCAACCGTGAAGTAGGTTCTGGTGCGGGGTCTTGTCCAGAGTCCGGTACCGGGTGCCCAGCGCCTCGACAAGATCACGCGCTGCAGAGAAGGTGACCCGCTGCGCCAGCGGCACGTAGACGTGGCGGCCGCCGTTGGGGGAGTAGTCCTCGATCCAGCGGGCACCCACCGAGCGCAACCAGGTCTGAACGGCCCGGACGTCGGCCTGGACCCAGTCTTGGCCGCCTACGGAAGAGTCGAAGTCAAGGAAAATCGCGGCGCACGTGCCATCTTTACCAAAGATGCGGACCGCAGCGGGAACAGAAGGAAGAGCCTCGGTGAGGTTTCGCTCATGCTTCTGCGGATACGACTTGCCAGCGTCCTTGGAAAGGCGCACTCGAGGTTGGCCGGCCAACAGCGGTGCTAAAGCTGCCCATATGTTAGATGCCGCGTCTCTTTGGTTTGACACGCCTCTAACTGGGCATGCTGGATGCACGGAGATGTGCTGATGTACGATGTGAGTAATCCTTTCGGGGATTGAGGTACGAAAAAGGGCCGATCCTGCCAGATCGGTTTTATAGCAAGACAAGGGATGGCCTTCTCAGGCTGTCCGCGACTTACAATCTGATCCGCCGGCAAGCAATCCAGAGGGTAAGTCTCAAGCTTCGAAGGCCCGCCTAGTGCGGGCCTTCTTTTGTTATGAGGCGATGCGGATGGGCAGCTCCTGCTGGTAGTCGTCCTTATCGAGGGCGGCGAGATCTTCCTTCAGTTGTGGCTCGACAACGGACAGGAGGTACTCCGTTACGGTTAAACCCTTATGGGCTGCCACTTTGGCGATACCGTCAGCGGTGGGTTCGGGTGAGCGAAAACCAATGAACTTACGCAGGCCTTTGCTGGGGCGCCCGCCGCCTCGATTAACTGCTACTGCCGTCATTTGCTGTGTCCTTTGATTTTGTAGCCGCCTGAACGGCTACAGCTTCATCGTTGTACTGCCTGCCACCAAGACCACTTGTATGTTCCCTGCGACTGCTCTCTGAAACTATCACCGGCTAACAGCGCTCCCGAGGATTTGTTTTCAGAAAACGGGAGCGTGTCGCCTTTGTGACCTGCTGCTTTGGCCGCTGGGGTGACCAACATCGACAGGGTATCGCTTAGAAAACGTCGGCTACCGTAGCCGCAGTGCCGAGCCATGGTTAAGGGTTTAGCTTAACTAGGCACTCGGATTCGCTGGCCCTGGGTCCTGAATGTTCAGCGCCTTGCCCAAGGCCTGATAGTGTTTCGCAATCTCCTGGGGGACGACTGAGTACTTGACTCGTTTTCCAGTGCGATCTTCGACCGGCACATCGAACGCCGGGTCGGCAACCACCACGCCGTCACTTGTCAGTTGATACAAGTGGGCCTTCGCGGTTGGTCGGCCTAAACCTGTGCCCTCAGCCACTTCTGCAGACGTTGCCGGCCCAGCCTGGGCCAGGAAGCCCAATATGGCAATCTTCGCGTGGTTCCCGCCAAACACGTCAATAGCCTTTTCCAAGGCGGCGGGCGCATTCGGGCGGACGTAACGGGGCATGAGGTCCATCATGCCGTAGTCGTTCTAAAGTGATCATAATTAGAGCTTAGCGCATAGTTAAACTATGCGCTAAGCTCTAGTTATGAACTTATTCCACTTGAGTTGCCGAGTGGCTTCCATCACTAACTGCGGATGTGACAAGCACATTTGGCTCGAAGTGTGAAAGATGGCGGATTGGTTCTAGGCGAGAACGAACTGGCAGTAAAAGGTTTTTTGATCATGTCTGGGGGAGGACAGGATGACGGTTTTGCCGTTTGGAACAGTGTGGCCGATGCATCAGCGGGGGCTGCAGGAACGTGCGGCTGCGAAGATCGCCGTGTTTCGGAACTGGGTGTCCGGGCTTGAGCTGGATCCCGCACAACAGGTGGTCCTTACGGAGCTGCTGGGCATGATGCCGGCCTCTGAGTTCGTGGCGGGCCGTGCAGCGTGCGTGACGGAGGCTGAAGAGCTCGGCCGCCGCACAGGGCTGGGAGAGTCCGTGGGCACTGTCCTGGAAGATCTGGAAACGGCCGGGTTGCTGAACAGTCACCTGGCCACCAAGGTTTCTGATGATCAACGGTCCGGAGTGGTGCTGCGTGTCCGACGCCCGGATGTGGTGTTGACAGTTGAGGCTGCCGGTCCGTTGTGGATGAAGGATTCCTGGCTGCGAACCAACGGGATCAGGCGGATCTACTAATGGGTGTCGCTGCTGCTGGGGCAGCAACAGCCGTTGCAGGGAAAGCCTTCCGGAAGGTCGTCGTCCCTGTAGCCGCCACTATCGTCCTTGCCCTGGGTTTCGTCGTTGTCGTCCTCGATGACGGCGGAACACCCGCGCAGGCAGCGTCTGCCTGCGTAGCTCCCGGGACCTCAGCGGTGTCCGCAACCTCCCCGCTCCCGGGCAGTACGGTGGCCGGGTTCGATGGTGAGCAGATGAAGAACGCAGCCGCGATCATGAAGGCTGCGGCTGATTTGAAGCTCCCGGTGGCGGCTCAGCTGATCGGTGTGCAGGCGGCCATTGGTGAGTCCACGCTGCGGGTCATCGAGTTCGGTGACGGCGCGGGCCCTGATTCCCGCGGACTGTTCCAGCAGCGGGCGAACGGGTCCTGGGGTTCCTATGAGGACCGCATGGACCCCCACACCAGCGCGACGAACTTCTTCAAGGCCATGCAACAGGTTGAGGGCTGGGAGAGGCTGGAGCCGACCATTGCGATCCACCGGACGCAGCGGAACGCGGACCCGAACCACTACACCCGGTTCCGGGAACAGGCCACCCATATCGTCAAGGCCTTTGGCGGGGAAGCCGCAGCGGCGGTGGACCCGTCCGGGGTGTGCCCGGCCGACGGGAACCAGGTTGTCGGGGACATTGCCGGCAAATGGGTCAAGCCCCTGCCCGGTGCTGTGATGACCAGCGGCTACGGCACGCGCCCGGCCCCGCCCGGCACGGCCGGGGGAGTGCTGGCCAACTTTCACTACGGCATCGACTTCTCCACCCCGGGCCAGGCCGGGACAATCCTGGCGATCACTGATCTGAAGATCGTGAAGATCCGCAACCTCGAAGGCCAGTTCGGAACCGGCGTGACCGGCCAGAGTCTGGACGGGAAGCTGACCATCGGCATGTACCACATGGAGGCCGGGTCCTTGAAGGTCAAGGAAGGCGACACCGTGGCCGCCGGGACCCCGCTGGGGACCGAAGGAGCCACGGGCAATGTCTCGGGCCGGCACACGCACATGGAGTTCTACGCCGGGGCCCTGCCGAACCCGATGATCCCGATCAACGCCACTATCGACCCCACACAGATCCTCCAAGAGAAAGGCATCCTGTGATGCGCCGAACCGCCCTCGCCCCGGCCCTGTTCGCGGCGGCAACCCTGCTGACGGCCTGCGCCTGGACCCCCACCGCGGACAGCACACCCACCACGGCGGCCGCGCGCGCGCCGACCATCACGGCCGATGCTGACGGGCACTCAGCCGGTGACGGCCACGACCACGACGAGGCCACGGAGCACTATCACGGCCCTAACGTCACCTGGGATGCCAACGCGGAAGCGAGAGTCAAAGACACAGCAGCGAAGGCCATGGTCTTGTTCGGCCGGCCCGCTGTGGAGGAAAAAACCTGGTTCAAGGACCTCGAACCGATGCTCGCGGCCGAGTACAAGGAAAATGCCCGTTACATCGACCCTGCCCGTGTCCCGTTCTCCACCGTCACGGACGGTCCCGCGATCAGCCGGGAAGCACAGAACCCCATGACGGTCACCGCGGCCTTTGATACCAATGCCGGGCCCTGGACGATGATGCTCCACCGGACCGGGCAGGACGATCCCTGGCTAGTGACCTCAATCAGCCCGGTGAGCGCCCCGTGAGCACGCCCGCAGCGGACGAGTGCGGAACAGCACCTTTGTTCACCGATCCACTTACCGGACCGGAACGGACCAGCCCCCAGAGCCCAGCCACAGGCAGTGTCCCGGTGCTGTTCCAGGAACCGTCACCGCAGGTTTCCAGAAGTCAGAATCCCGCAACCGAAAGGAAGACCCGATGAGTACCAACTGGTCAGGCGCCGAGCGGAAGTCACGCGCCCCCATCAGCCTGCTCGATCCCGAAACAGTGGCAGAAACCACCACCACTGCACCGGCCCATGAAACTACACCCCAAGCCCCTGCCGATGCTCCTGAAGCGGCACCGGCTAAGGAACCGGCAACGGAAGTGGCACCGACCCCGTTGGTCAGTGGCCGGCGCAGCGCCTCGGTGCTGCAAAAGGACAACATGAACGATGAACTGCCGCCGGCCACCGGATGGCAGGCGTTCCTGCGGGCAGTGACCTTTGGTCTGATCAAGCCCAAGGTCGGCGCGGCCGAACTGGCACGCCGCACGGACCTCTCCGCGATCCAGCGGGTCTACTCCCGGCCCATGCGCATCATGGTCGCCCAGCCCCTGGGCGGGGTCGGTAAGACCATGTGCAGCGTCGGGATCGGCTCAACCTTCGGGATCCACTCCGGCCAGCACGCCATCGTGTGGGACAACAACGAAATGATGGGCACCCTCGGGGTAAGGACCAACGCGAACGGCTCCACCCGCACCGTGTGGGACCTGCTGAACGTGTTGGAAAAGTTCGAAACCATCGAAGCCCGCAAAGGCGACTTTTCCTACTACACCCGCCATCAGGGCAAGAACCAGTTCTCCGTCCTGGCCTCGGACGAGGACCCGGACCGGATGAAATCCATCGGCGCGGATGAGTTCAACCGCATCCACACCGTCGTCAGCCGCTTCTACGACACCATCGTCCTGGACACCGGGAACAACACCCGCTCCGAGAACTGGCTGGCCTCCATCGACGTCACGGACCAGCTCGTGATCCCAGTCCGGCTCCAGCGCAACGCCGTCGTCTCAGCCCTGCGGATGATCGAACAGCTCGAATCCATGACCGAACGCACCGGGAATCAGCGCTACAAAGACCTGGTGGATAACGCCGTCGTCATCATCACCCAGGGCGGCGGGGCGAAAGTCTCAGCCGCCGATCAGGCCGACCTCCGCGCGCAACTCGAATCAACGGTGCGGACCATCATCGATATCTCTTACGACGCAGCACTGGATAACGGCTCAATCATCGACTGGCAGCTCGTGGGCGATCCGGCCCGCCGCGCGTTCGAACGCGTGACCGCCGAAATCGCCGCAGGCCTTCTCGAGGTGGATAACCGTACCACCCACGCACCCAACCACTTCACCAACCGATAGGAACCCCATCATGTTCACGAACACCCTCACCAACCTCTCCATCTCCGCAGCCGCAGAGAACCCCCTGGACGGGGTAACACCCAACATCAACGTCTTCGGCGTCCAGTTCCAAGGCGCGATCCAGCTGATCCTCGGCGGCCTCTGGGCCCTGGTCCTGATCCTGGTCACCGCCGCGTTCCTTATGAACCTGGGCAAATGGGGCATCGCCCGCCAGCGCGGCCACTCCGACGACATTGCAGACGGCGCAGACGGGGCAAAGCGCAGCGGCATCGCCTTCGCCGCCGTCGCCGGGGCCAGCGTCATCATCGGCGGCATCCTCGCCCTGACAGCGGCAGCAGGAGCCTAGCCACTTGGTGGCAGACATCATCGCCGGCGGCTTTCTCCCACTGAAGAACGGAACCAGACCATGAGCACAAAATGGAAAGCACTGATCGCGATCGTCGCTGTGGCGGTCATCGTGGCAGTAGCCATTGTCCTGATCAATCGCCCCACGGAACAGGTTGCACAGCCTGAACCCACCGCGGACTCGGGGATGGTCGCTGGCAAGCTCGGATTTCCCGTTTCCAAAATCAGCATCGGGGAAGGCGGAACCAAAACCGCAGCCGACGGCAAAACACCCATTGGCTACAACGGCACCTGCGACTCTGCGGTGCAAGCAGCTGCAAACTACACGCCGCTGCTGGTGGATGTGAATCTCGAAACGTGGGAGACCCAGAAAGCCACCATCAATTCTCTGGCCGTCCCTGGCCCGTGGCTGGAATCAGTTCTTCTCCCGTTCAGTGTCATCGCCGATTCCAAAACACAAGGTACTGCGCTAAAGACTTTTGACGGTGGATGGATGGAGCAGTCCGACGTCAAGGCCGGCGGTCTGTACCGGACGGTGTCATGCGAAGCGAAAAAGACAGCCGTCGTTCAGGTTTTCTTTGGAGCGCTAGGGGTAAGCGACTCCCAGCCTCAGGGGTATTTCGGCACTCGAACGATGGAGCTGACGTGGAAGGGCGATTGGAAAATATCGAACGCCGTGACGGGTATCAATGACGCGGACCTGGTATCCCGCTTGAAGGACAAAGGACCCACTGGAGGTTTAGGAGTGCCTCCTACGGGCAAGATCCCGCCTCTCGATGAGCAGATTGTGGCCAGGTACTTCAAGGACCTGACCAAGGAGGGATGGGTCGAGTATGCGAACGCTACGCGCTAGCACCCGCCTCCGGTTGATTGCCGCAGCACTAGCCATATTTGTCGGCTTTGGCGTTGTTACCGCTGGGCCTGCCCAGGCGGCGGATGAAGCCAGTGCCTCTGAGAAGTTGAATGCGGATCAGCTGAAACGTCTTGCAGGACTGCCGGCCGATCAGCGCGATGGCATTCGGGACCGCTTGAACCAGGAAATGGCTAAGAGTGTCTGCCAACCGAGTGTTTTCACTGGCAGCATGGTCGGGCAGGATTGCGAGGGCATGTCCACTCGGGCTTTCAACAGCTTCCTCACTACGCCGGAACAATCCCTTGATTACAAGCCGGAAGTCAGCAAGAGCCAGTTTTGTACTGCCTTGGCAAATGAAGGGGCTCGCCCGGTCACAACGGGACTTTGCGTCGCTGAGGCTGCGTGGTCGAAGTTTTCCCCGATAGCCGGAGCTGTTCTGCGTGCGGCTGTGTCTACGCAGCCTGGTGGGCAGTTTGTGTTGGGTGCGGTGGATACGGTGGCGTTTATCGCCAATGCCAAGGACGGGTTTGAGAAGTTTGCGAACTCGACCAAGGAGGCCGGTGTGACGGCCACGAACGAGGTTCTGGTGAACCTGTTGAAGGTCTCGGAGTTTGTAGTCGATGACGGTTTCCGGACTACTTGGGCTGTTTTTTCCGGTGTCGGGATCATTTTGCTGACGTTCATGTTCTTCAAGCTCTTCCGGGACTATTCGGACGAGAAGATTGATCCGGCCGCCATGCGTGAGTCCGTTATCTGGTACGCGCCACTGGCGATTCTCCTGGCGTTGTTCGGCCCTTTCCTGGGCTACGTGGGTAATAACGCGCTGATCGGTCTTACAGAGTCGATCAGCCCGTGGACAGCGAACCAGATCGGGGACTTCGCCACCAGCATTTCCCGGTTCGCCTCCTATGAGTCCAACGGGGTTTTCGGACCGCTGGCAGCTGTGCTGCTGTTCGGCCTGCTGTTTGTCGGGGCCTGGGCGCTGCTGGGGCTGTTCGCTCTCCAGCCGGTCGCCCTGTACCTCCTCGGCGTGGGGATGGCATTGATGGTCGGCTTCATGATTCACCCGGAGCACCGCGGCCGGGTCGGCAAGGTCGGATCGCTGTGGCTTGGTATTGCACTGTCCAAGCCGCTGCTCCTGTTGATGATGGGTGCGTTGTTCAGCTTCATTTCGTCCCGCCCCGCATTCCAGGGCGAGGGAACCAGCGATGCGCTGGTGAACGCTTCCTCGGTGTTCATCGCGGCCGCCGCGATGGTGGTCCTGGCGTTCTCACCGGCACTGTTGTTCAAGTTCGTCCCGATCCTTCCCTCCTCCGCTACCGGGCTGGGCGCCAATCGGCCCTCGATAGCCGGTGCGGCAATGGTCGCCGGGGCAGGAGCCGGCGTTAGCGCGATGATCCGTCAGCGCCGCACCATGCAGACACAATCCGGTTCAGCCGTCCCGGCAGGTACTGGACGTTCCGGCGTTGCCACTACGGGCGCAACGGTTGGTGGGTCAGGTCAGGGGCAGGGCGGGCCCGGTTTCTCTGCTGGTCCTGATGGTGGCCTGACGGGTTCCCCGGCTGGCGCGGGGGCTGGTGGTGGGCGGCGTAGTGCCGTCCGCACCGATGCCGGGGAATCAGGGGCAGGAGGGGCTGGCCCGGATGCTGCATCGGCTCCTGATACCCGCACGATTGCCCAGGCGCAGCGCGATGACCGGGCCGGGACTCCGGCCGGGAAGACAGCTGCTGCGGTCCGCAACGGTGCTGCCGCTGTAGGCAAGGGCACGGCCGCAGCTACCCGGGGATCGGCCAAGATCGCCGCGGGCGGGGCGACGGCGTTCCTGCTGGCGGGGCGTGAAGCATCACGGCAGGCCGCGATGCGCGGCCGTCAGGGCGTGAACTCGATGGCCCCGGATACCGATCACATCAGCGGCCGGTAATGAGGCAGCTGGTAACGGGCAGTACGAAGGCAGGGGAGTAGGTCTGATGGGACGCATGGTTGTTGTCGGTGGTGAAGTTTCCCGCCGTGGTTTGTGGGGCGGGAACCGTACCGGCCCTGAATGGATCGGGCTCAGCGCCGCCCTGGGGCTGGGGCTGCTGGCGGTCATTTCCTTCAAGGACGTGATTGTGCTGGGCCTGATCCTGGGTGCCGGGATTGTAGGGCTCGGGGTGGTGCTGACTACCCCGAGCAAAATCACCGGGTACCGGTCCCTCGGTGCCCTGATTGTCGAACGGCAGCACCAGCGTTCCCGCCGAAAGAAGAAAACCGCGACGTTCGTTCCCGTGAAGTTCCGGGATCAGACCCGGATGGTCAAGGCCACCAAAGCTGATCGTGCCCGGGCCGATGCGAAGGGCATGATCGAGGTTCCGGTGAAACACCGGAACAATGCCCCGCTGATGGTCGGGACGGTCCGTCCGTTCACCGTCTCAACCCCTACCGGGCCGATGACGGTGTTCCGGCACGGCGGCCAGATCAAAACCCCGTACTACACGGTCACGGTGGAAGTAATGGGTTCTTCCTCCGGGATCCGGGAGGAAAACCGGGAAGACTCCGCCTATGTGGCTCGCGGGCAGTTCCTGGCCCGCATGGCCCGCCGTCAGTCCCTCATCTCCCACGTCCAGACGCTCTCCCGCGCCGTTCCCATGGATTCGACCGATCATCTGCTGTGGATCAAGGACAAGCAGGCCCAGGGCGTGAACCGGCTTCTCGTGACCTCCTATGGGGATCTGGTCCAAACCCTGCAGTCCCGTTCCGAACAGCACCGCACTTACGAGACGTTCCGCATTCCCCGCTCCTCTGCGTTGTCGCTGAAGGCCTCCAAACTCGGCGGCGGCGACACCGGCCTGGGGCTGGCGATCCATCAGGAAATCCGGACCACCCTGGCCCAAGCCCAAATGATGGGCGGCATCCAGGATTACCGCACCCTCGGACCTGAACAGATGGCAGCTCTCCTGCGCCACCTGCAGGATCCGGACTTCGACATTGACGATGACGATAACGCGGACCTTGCCGATTGCTGGCAGCACCTGGACGGGGACACCTCGGACACCTCAGTGGTGATCAACGGCCACTGGCACACCCGCACCGGGTACGTGCCAGCCTCAGCGTTCAGCCCCGAAGCGATCCCCGTTTCCGCCCTGCAATCCCTGGTCTCCGGGATCCAGCCAGCAGTGGTCCACACCGTCTCAATTGTCATGGAACTTGCCGATGCCCGCACCGCCCGGGGCAAGGCCCGCACGGACGCAGCCATGGACCGGGCCAAAGGCAAGGAAGTCGCCAAGTCCGGCGTCGTCACCGACGGTTCCGAAGAAGTCCTCATGGGCGCCTCCACCCAGCGGCTCCTGGACCTCAAACCCGGCTCCGGTCACCACGGGGCCTCCTACGCGCTCTACATCTCCTACTCCGTTGAATCAGAGGACGAGCTGCTGGCCACCGCTGACCTGATCGAAGCCGCGGCCGCGGACGCCGGGATCGAATTCATTGACTGGATGGATCACCGCAACGACCTGGCCCTGATCACCACCATGCCGTTCACGAGAGGAATCCGATGAACACCCCCAAACTCGTCAAAGGCTTCTCGATGCCCTGGGCACTGACCACAAAATCCCGCCGCACCAAGCGCACCGGCGCCCGGGAACAGCGACTCGCGTCCGAGAACAGCGCCGCAGCGGCGACCGGTGATGCCCTGGCAGCGGCGCGGTGGGAAGGAAAGAACAAGCGCGCCCGCGACGCGAACACTACAGCCGCCGGCACCGCAGCAAGCGTGCAGTGGCATTGTGAGCGGAAGAGCCAGCGGGCCGCCCGTCTGGGGTTTTACGATCCTGCCGCACCCGGTGTGTTGTCCTCGACCCGGCAGATGGAATTTTCGCACATGGCCATCGCCTCACCTCCGACCTCGCACCGAGGCCTGGCGTTCGGGATCGATGCCGGTTCCGGATGGATGGTCGTCCATGACCCGTTCACGTCCTACGGCAACGAACTCGAATCCCCGAACGTCTGCTTCATTGGCGATCTTGGCCAGGGTAAGTCCTCCGGGATCAAGACCTGGGCGGTGCTGCGGCAGCTGCTCCTGGGCCGCCGGGTCGTGGTGATCGATAAGAAGTACCAGCTGGACCAGAACGGCGGGGAATACACCTCCCTCGCCCAGCGCCTGGGGATCACGCCGGTGAAATTCATGGTCGGCGGCGGTGGGGCGAAGATCAACATCCTGGATCCCCGTATCGCGGCACGCTTGAACGAAGACAGCCACGACGACACCGCCCTGTCCACCCCGGCCGGTCAGTCCATGCTGGTCCGTGCCGTGGTGGAAGAGGCCCTTGGCCGGCCGCTGCTGCCCAAGGAAGGCAAAGCGGTCCGCATGGCCCACAAGCAGGCTCTCCGCACCGCGGCCGCGAACAACGAAACCGCCCATATCCGCCACGTCCTCTCAGCGCTCTACGCACCCGACAAGGACGCCGCGGCGGCCTCGAACCTCTCCGTGGAGGAAATCCGGCAGTGGGGCCAGGATCCCGCGTTTGAACTAGAACGCATGATCGAAGATGACCTCGCCGGCCTGATCGACGGAGAAACCAGCACCGAAATTTCCCTCAACGCGGGCCTGACCGTCTTTGACGTTTCCCTGCTCCCGGAGGACGGGCCGGCGCTGGCTATTGTCATGACGATCATCAACACCTGGTTGGCGAACACGCTCTACCGGCAGGACGTTCCCGTCCCCACCGTCCTGGTCATCGAGGAAGCCTGGCACACCGTCCAGGGCTCGGTTGCGAAGGTCACCCGCCGCAACACCAAGCTCTCCCGGGCCCTCTCGCTCTCGTGCATGTTCGCCTTCCACCACATCTCCGACATTCCCGAGGACTCACCGGCCATCGCCATGCTCAAGGAATGCGGAACGGTCCTGCTCTACAAGCAGCAAAAATCCGATGACGCCTGGGCGTGCGAGAAGATGTTCAACCTCCCGTCCGGGTCCGCGGCCGATATCGCGTCCCTGACCAAAGGCACCTGCATGATGCGGATCGGCGGCAAGGACCCGTTCATTGCCATCCACGTCCGCAGCGCCCTGGAAATCGAGCTCACCGATACCGATAAGGCCATGAAGTCCACGGCCACCATCAACCAGCACGAAACCAAAACGCAGGAGGAAGCAGCATGAGCGCCGCCAAACCCATGTCCACGGATTCAGTGATGAAGATCGGCCTGGCCGTCATCGTGATCGGCCTGGTCGTTCTCGGCTGGGTCGCCGCGTTCCTGGGCGAGCTGATCACCCCCACCGGCATGCCCTGGACTGACTTCACCGCCCTGTGGGCGAAGATCAAGGCCGGCGAATTCGATTGGCCCGGTGCGGCCACGTGGATCCTGATCGTCCTTGCCGTCCTGGCCCTCGTCGGGACGGGGATGCTCATGGCCCTCTTTGGCGGAAACAAGCACCGCGCCGACGGTCTGCCCCGCTACAGGGACCTGGAAAAAAGGATGGGCAAAAAAGCTGCCCTGACCAAAGCCAAGCAGTCCCTGGAACTCCCGGCAGAGGCGACCGAAGAGGAAATGATCGTCGCGCTGTGCAAGCTCGACGGGCAGACCCTCTACGTCCAGCACGAAGACTCCATGTGGGTGTTCGCCCCGCAACGCTCCGGCAAAACCCTGTTCCTGGCCGTAGGCATCACCCTCGATGCACCAGGTGCCGTGATCGCCACCTCCACCAAGAATGACCTGCTCATGCTCACAGCCATCGCCCGCGAACGGCGCGGGGATGTGTCCGTGTTCGACCTTCAGGACATTTCCGGGTGGTCCAACAAAGTCAGGTGGAACGTCGTTGACGGCTGCGAAGATCCCGACGAAGCGCTGGCCCGCGGTAAGGCCTGGGCCGCCGCGCAGCCCATGGGAGATGTGAAGAACGGGGACTTCTTCAACTCCAAAGCCGCCGCGATCCTGGGCAGGTTCCTCCACGCGGCCGCGCTGGGAGATAAGAGCATTGATGATGTCGTGAAGTGGGCCAACGACTTCACCGACTCCGAACCCCTGGAAATCCTCACCCAGCACAAGGCGCCCGCAGCGTTCACAGCCCGCCTGCGAACACTCACCACCTCCCGTGCCGGGGAAACAGTGGACTCCATCCAAGAAACCCTCGCAGGGCTCCTGGAACCCCTGACGTCCCCCAAAGCCCTCGACACCCTGACCCCGCCCAAAGGAGAGGGGTTCGACATGGAGAAGTTCCTGGAAAAGCCGAACACGATCTACCTGCTCACGGACGGGGAACGTTCTCCGGTCGCCCCGCTTGTGGCAATGTTCGCTGACTTCATGTTCCGCAAAGCCCAACGCATTTCCCAGTCCATGCCCGGGGGCCGGCTCTGGCCGGTACTGACGATGGTCCTGGACGAAGCTCCCAACGTCGCGGCCATCCCGGATATGGCCGGCGCCCTCTCTGATTCCGGCGGCCGCGGGATCCGCATCATCGGGTTCAGCCAGTCCTTTGCCCAGAACCGGCAGCGCTGGGGAGCCGAAGCAGCGACGGCGATCCGTGGAACGTCATCGATCAGGCTGTTCCTGCCCGGCCTGGAAGAACTCGATGAACTCGACAAGATCGCCCGTGCCGCGGGCACTACCCGGAAGGAACGCGTCGCCACGTCCCAGGGCCGCGGAGGATCGTCCCGGACCATCAGCGAGGAAGAACGCCCCGTGATCCGAGGCAACGAGATTCAGCAGCTCCCGGTGGGAGAAGCGTTCATGCACTACAGCAACGTCGCCCCGGCCAGAGTCAAACTCATGCCCTGGTGGGAACGTTCCGACTCGGCCCAGATCAAGGACGATAAAGCCGCCGCGCAGCAACGCCGTAACAGACGGGAGGTAACCAGATGAGCGAAGACACCGACGCCTCCGTGCCGGCGCCGGAGGGCATTGAAGAGATTTTGGTCGAACACGAGGAACGGCTTACCGTCCTGCAGGCATCTGTTGAAGCGATGAGCGAGGCGGTAGCAGACCTCCTCGCATCACCGCCGAAAAAAACACCAGCTCCCTGGAACTGGAAAGAACTCAACGGCGAGAAATCCGCAACCCTGATAGAAGCACTGCGCGAGTGGGTGGATTGGATCAACGGCCGGTACGGCGTATCCGACAGCTCCCGCATCTACGGCTGTTGGTACCGGCACGCCCCGGTCGTGGAAGAACTCACCGCAACCTGGCTTAGCTGGCGGGCAGCGAACTACGGCCACAAAGACCCCACAAGCGACCCGGCCAACTGGCACAGGGACACCTTCTGGCCCATGCTCGAACGCATCACATCCAAACCCTGGGGACTGAGCAACTGCCATACCGAACACGTAGACCCCCGACCCTCATTCCGGAAATCCACCGACGACAAATTCACAGAATTCCTCGCAGAACTGGGCGCGAAGCAAACTTCCACCGCCTGAAACTACTGGTGCCAAAAGTGAAATGCACGGAACCACCACTGGTTCCGTGCATTTTGTTTACCCTGGTGGAACGCGCAAACGGCGGCGATTCCTTCAACGTGGTGGGGAGCATCGTGGAGGCCTGGGACGGCGCGGACTTGCAGCGGCTCACCGGGCTGGTGGCCGCGCCCGGCACTGCAGTGGTTACCCTCACCATCACGGAGGCGGCTTACGGGCTGGGTGCGGACGGCACGCTGGACATCACCGCGCCCGACGTCGCCACCGACCTTGCGCTGTTGGGTTCCGGTAGCGGGCGTGCGGCCACGCCGCTGGGGCGCCTCGCCCTGGCCCTTGCCGCCCGCAGGGACGCAGGCTCGGGACCGATTGCCGTGGTCTGCTGTGACAACCTGTCCAACAATGGAGCAGTTGCGCGGCAGGCTGTTGCCGGGTTCGCCGGCGCCTGGGATTCCGGACTCGCTGCCTGGATTGATGCCAACGTCAGCTTCGTCAGCACTTCGGTGGACCGCATCACGCCGCGGACCACGGACCAGGACCTTGCTGACGTGAGGGAAGCCTGCGGGTACCGCGACACGTCCCCCGTGGTGGCCGAGCCCTTCTCCAGCTGGGTGCTCAGCGGGGGACTTTCCTGCCGGCCGGTCCCGCTGGGAAGACGCTGGCGCCCTCTTCGTGGACGACATCGAGCCGTACGAAAACCGCAAACTTTGGCTGCTCAACGGCGCACATTCGCTGCTCGCCTACGCCGGGCAGCTACGCGGCCATTCCACCGTGGCCGAGGCCTTGGCGGACGCCGAATGCCTGAAGGCAGTGGAAGCCTTCTGGGATGAAGCTGAAGCAAACCTGCCTGTTGATCTGGAGATCCCTTCCTACCGGGCCGCGCTGCTTGCACGGTTGGGGCAGCCGCCGCACTCATGATCGCCGCGTGGATGGACTACAGCCTGGCCGCAACCTTCCAGGATCCCCTGGGGGAAGAAGTGGCCGCTGCCAACCGGCTCTCCGGCACTGCACGCATCAAGGCCCTGCTGGCCGTCGTCGACCCGCTATTGGCCAGGGACGCGGCCGTAGTTGGCCTTGCGGAAGGCCTCTGCGGCACAGTGGCCGGCAGCTCCGTTTCCCGCTAAGCGTCCCCCCTTCCTCCCAACTCCCCGCCTACAGCCCAGCCCCTGAAAGGACCCAGCTGTGAAAATCATTGCCACCGAAGTCTTCGTGACAAGCCCCTCGCGCAACTTCGTGACACTGCGCATCACCACCAAGGACGGAGTCACTGGCATCGGCGACGCCACCCTCAACGGCCGCGAACTGGCAGTCGCCGCGTACCTCAAGGAGCACGTGGCGCAGCTGCTGATCGGCAAGGACCCGCACCGGATCGAAGACACCTGGCAGTTCCTCTACCGCAGCTCCTACTGGCGCCGTGGCCCGGTGACCATGGCCGCGATCGCCGCCGTGGACATGGCCCTGTGGGACATCAAGGGCAAACTGGCCGGCATGCCCGTGTACCAGCTCCTGGGCGGTGCCTCCCGGAACGGGCTGCGCGCCTACGGCCACGCCTCCGGCGCGGACATCCCCTCGTTGTTCGATTCCGTCCGGGAACACCTGGAACTGGGCTACAAGTCCATCCGCATCCAGACCGCCATCCCCGGCATCAACGCCGTCTACGGCGTGGCAGCCCAGAGCCAGGCCTCCGGCGAACGGTACGACTACGAGCCCGCCGGCCGCGGCGCGTTCCCGCGGGAAGAGGACTGGGACACCCGCGCCTACCTCCGCCACCTGCCCACCGTATTCGAGGCGGTCCGGAACGAATTCGGCCCGGAAATCCCGCTCCTGCATGACGGGCACCACCGCATGACCCCCATCCAGGCCGCCAAACTGGGCAAAGCGCTGGAACCGTATGACCTCTTCTGGCTTGAGGACTGCACACCCGCCGAAAACCAGGAGGCCCTCCGCCTGGTCCGCCAGCACACCACCACGCCGCTGGCCATCGGTGAAATCTTCAACACCGTGTACGACTACCAGCCCATCATCAAGGAACAGCTGATCGACTACGTCCGGGCCGCCTCCACCCACTTCGGCGACATCTCGCCGCTGAAGAAGGTGATGGACTTCGCCGCGCAATACCAGATCAAGTCCGGCTTCCACGGCCCCACCGACATTTCCCCGGTGGGCTTCGCCGCCCAGCTGCATGTGGGCCTTGCCATCCACAACTACGGCATCCAGGAATACATGCAGCACTCGGACAAAACGAACGAGGTGTTCCAGCAGTCCATGACGTTTGTGGACGGTTACCTGCACCCGGGCAACGAGCGAGGCATCGGCGTCGAATTCAACGAGGAAGCCGCCGCGGCGTTCCCATACCAGCAGGCCTACCTGCCCTACAACCGCCTCATCGACGGAACGGTCCACGACTGGTGAACACTCCCGACCCCGATACAACTGTTCCCGCCGCGGGACATCCCAAGCTTCGCATCATTGTGATGGGAGTATCCGGTTGCGGCAAGACCACTATCGGCG
This sequence comes from Arthrobacter sp. G.S.26, assembly GCF_050847375.1. Taxonomy (NCBI): domain Bacteria; kingdom Bacillati; phylum Actinomycetota; class Actinomycetes; order Micrococcales; family Micrococcaceae; genus Arthrobacter; species Arthrobacter sp. G.S.26. The sequence continues at coordinate 20,160 of NZ_CP193753.1, forward strand.
ACCTCGTGGCTCGTGAACTCGGCGTCCCGTTCCTGGACGGCGATTTCCTCCACCCCCTGGAGAACGTCGCCAAGATGGCCGCCGGCACGCCCCTGACGGACGAGGACCGCTGGCCCTGGCTCGCCACCGTGGGCACCGAGCTGGCCAACGCCGGCGACGGCGGCCTGGTTGTGGCGTGCTCGGCGCTGCGCCGCAGCTACCGCGACGCCATCCGGGCGCAGGCCCCGGACACCATCTTCCTGCACCTGCACGGCAGCAAAGAGGTCCTGCGGGCACGCATCGAAGGGCGTACCGGGCACTTCATGCCGCCCGCCCTCCTCGAGTCCCAACTCGCCACGCTGGAACCGCTCGGCGCCGACGAAGCCAGCCTCGTCGTCAACATTGCCGCCCCCGTGCAGCAGGTAGTGCAGGAGGCACTCGCCGGGATTACCGCCGTCGAGCGTCCTGCTGACGTCGCTGGGGCCAAGGGATACTTCGACGGCATCAGCGAATCCCCCACGGTGTGCGCCACGAAGCACTTCCCCGGGGACGGTATGGACGAGCGCGACCAGCACGTGGTCATTCTTACAACACGTTCGGGTACGAGGAGTGGAATCGCACCTACGGGCACGTGTACCGCGACATGATCGGCCACGGCGTGCAGTCCATCATGATCGGGCGCATCGGCGCTCCGAGCCGCCCGGCACTTCCGGCCCGGCATCGCCGATGCGGACATCCGTCCCGCGACGCTCGCGCCGGAGCTGCGCCAGAACCTGCTCCGCGGCAAACTCGGCTTCAACGGGCTGGTGCTGACCGACGCCTCACAGATGGGGGCCTCACCCAAGCCATGAAGCGCAAGGACCTAGTCCCGGCTACCATCGCGGCGGGTTGTGACATGTTCCTGTTCTTGGGCAACCCCGCCGAGGACTTCGGCTACATGCTGGACGGCTACAAGTCCGGTGTCATCACCGAACAGCGCCTGCACGATGCCCTGCGCAGAATCCTGCGGCTGAAAGCTTCCCTGGGGCTGCACCGCAAGCCCGTCCCTGAGCTCGTGCCGGCGGCTGAGGCCCTTGCCGTGATCGGCACTGATGCGCACCGCGCCATTGCGGCGGAGATCGCTGACAAGACCGTCAGCCTGATCAAGGACACGGCGAACAACCTCTAGCCTGCGGCTGCTGCACCAACCGGAGTATGAGTGCTATTTCTGCTCGTTATCTGCCGTTTTTCGGGCGCCTGAATAGGCCGAGTAATCCGACCGACACTGCCACCTATGTCAAACACCCGGCTGAGATGACTCAGGCGGGGTTTTCTGTGTCCGCTCATCGCGCGTAGTCATTCCTCGTACCTCTGGCGAATGAGCCCAAATGGGACTGCTGGGTGTGTCCGGACAATGTACCGGCCAGGAGCGGTCCTGGTAATCATGATGCCTGTCCTTTGTTGGACGGCTGCAGTCTTGATCGTTGACACTGCATTATCGTGCGCGTGGTTGACCTCAGCTCTATATTCGACGCTGACCTCGACCATCCCCGACGAGGGGTAATAGTGAGTGTTTGTTGCCATAGTTGTCCCTCCGGATGGAAATTTGACCAGCAACTTGGAAAAGTGCGAGGACCGCTGGCTGCGGCGTGTTTCTTGGGGGTTTGCTACTCAATTCGAATGCAAAACCCGTCGGTCAGATCTGAAACATTCCGCTTAGGGGCCATGGGTCGCCGTCTCTACAATGGGCGCCGTATTCATGCAGTAAACGAACAGTTGGGTCATGGCGGTGATGGCTGAGTCTGCAGGATCCGAGCTGGCTTTCTGCCAAGATCTTTGTCCCCGCATGCTTATAACTAGACCTGCTTCGTTCTCAGTAGTGATCTTGGTTATCGAAGAACACCCTTCTCACCAAAGGCGACGGGGTACATCCGTTTGGCGATCCGCGCGTACCCGTTGGTGTTGGGATGCAGGTCATCGGGAAGGTCACCAGAATCGTCGGCGCCGAATAGGTCGAGCCCGTTGAGCAGGTGCAGGTTCTTGTCGCCGTCCTCGCGGCGGATGGCTACGTGTTGAGTGAGGAGTTCGCGTACCCGGGTCAGCGATAGCGTGCCTGGTAGAAGGGACTCTGGGCGTTCGGTCGCGTGCATTGCGCCTTCGGCGTCCCAATAAACCGGTCCCGGGTTGTCCTCGAGTGCTCGGCAGTAGATCGGACTGATGATCAGGATGGGAGCGTCATGTGCGCCTTCGCGGACCGTATCCAGAAATCCGTGAAACGCGGACGTAAAAGTGCGCTCACGCATAGTGTCGCCGCCGGCGATATTGATGCCGATCTCAAGGCTGATGGCATCGGCGTTCAGGTCCCGGATGGTGCGTGCCATTCCCTGGTCGAGGTGACATTGCCCGCCCAGTCCGAGGTTGATCAGCGAATGCCCAGACCGGCGTGCGACGATCGCGGGCCATGTCTGAGTAGGACGCTCCACCTCCGAGCAGTGGCTGATCGAACTACCGTAATGTGCCCACACCCGATCTGTTTGCTCTGTGCGTCGCAGAGTCGCACCTTCGGGAAGGCGGGCATCCACGAGCACCGCTGCTGCTGCGTGCGGGAGCCAGATCTCCACGCGACGATCGACGCCCGAGCGCCCTAGGTCGAAGCGGAGCGTTTGAGGCACCGCCCGTTCAACAGTCATGCCCCTGCCTGCCCGGTCCGCGCTGATCACGGTCGTGGACGTGATTGGCAATGACGGGCGCAGTTCGCCGTCGACGATAAGATCCACGCTAGTGGCGTGGAGGCTCTCGCCGAGCATTCTGAAACGCGTCAAGGCGAGATCCACCTCGATCCACTCGGCAGTGGTGATGGCGTCGATGCGGACACCGGACGGCGTCGCGCTGGGGAAGTCGAACGCCGGGTCGGCCAGCTGCGCTCGGGTGCGAGGGGAGCTGCGGTGAATGGAGATCCCCGCGGGCGTGTTCTCCATACTGATCGCCCCGATAATGCAAGCGGCGATTTTGTCGCGGACTGCCATCTCGGCGCCCGGCGGCGTCTCGGCCATATGAACCTCAAGTTTTCTCATGTAAAGCTGGCGCAACGCCAGCATCTCGGATTGTTGCGCAAGGGTGAGGACGGTCGTTCCGGCTTTCATTTGGGGCCGGCCGCAGGCGGGGCACAGGGTGCGTTCCAGCTCGAATCCACGGGCGTCAGCTCATTCCTGGCGGTTGGACAGCCACTCGGTGGCGCGTACTTCGGCTGCCTGAGCACTCTTTATGCTCGTACAGTAGTTGTCGAGCGCATGAGGAGCGCCGGCAACATGATCCGCATCGCCCGTCTGGCGGCGCACCCCTTGGGGCCCGTCGCTGAGGACGACCGAGGGGATGCCGGCGTCGTCAAGGCTCTTGGTGGACCAGAACTCGGCCCCGGATAGCATCGACGCTTTCTGCTCGCGGGTGAGGTCAGGAACCAATCGCAGTTCCTTTTAAGGCGCTCGTGAACTTCGTTGCGAGATCGTCGGCCTGCTGTTCGAGGTGCCGGTTGTGTACTGGAGTAGCGCATCGAGAGGTGCCGCCGGGTCCTGTTGCCGAGGGGCCGTGCGGGACGCCCGTAAAGGCGACGGCAGGTGTCAGCGGGTTTGGTGCGATCCGCCGGACTTGTGTCTACGCAGTTCCCACGGCCTTCGAGCCAAATCGGATTTTTCGCCATGTCACGCTTGCCGCCGACCCGAGCGCGTCGGTGAGGTGGAGATTTAGCAGTTTCTCGGCGGAACAAGGCGTGCGCAATTGGACCCAATGCCCTCAGACGAGGAACACTACGGTCGCCCCGAAGAGGAAACCAGGGGTCGTGCCACGGGCCCAGCCCCAGTCCGCACCCTTCGAGACGCCGAGGAGCATGCAGAGCAGGCCGATGCCACGTTCGACTACTCGGCGGAATCGACCTTACCTCGCGCTGCCGCAAGGATTCAGTCATGACCGGCAGGCTTCATCTGCTGAATCCGGACCTCCGGCAGGTAGCTCCGAGCGGTTGCGACATCCAGCGGTTGACCTAGCACGGTAAAGGTCCCGTGTGCCCGGAGGCTGTCGGAGGCTGAGCCTATCCAAACTGAGACCTCGCCCGGCTCTACGACGAATCGTCCGTCCCTTCCTGTGTGCCCCAATTGGGAGGCCTGCACGGTGAAGCTGACTTCTGCTGTTTCTCCCTCGTCGAGTTCCACCCGGGAGAAACCGGCCAATTGCTGTGCGGGCCGGGTGATGCCTATGCCTGGAAGGCCAACGTAGAGTTGGGCGATTTCTGTGCTCGAGATTTCCCCTGCATTGCGAAGAGGAATCGTTATGGTGACTTCTTCGTTTGCAGTAATCGTCGCGGGTTCTATGCGGAGTTCGCCGTATTCAAAGCTTGAGTAGCTCAACCCGTGCCCGAAGGCATACTGAGGTGTACTTGGCATGTCCGCGTAGGCCTTGGCCATGTCGATGCTCTCGCGCCGATATCCGCTGCCCCTTTTCTGCGCCTGGTACACGGGTACTTGGCCTGAGTGCCGGGGGATGGAGAAGGGAAGTTTGCCGGAAGGGGCCGAATGCCCAAAGAGTACGTTGGCCAGTGCGGGTGCGCCTTCGGGCCCGGGGTAGTAGGCGGTGACCAGGGCCGGGAGGACGTCGTCCACACCGGAGAGCCCGTACGGGCGGCCCATGTAGAGGACGGCGGCTGTTGGTTTCCCTAATGCGCTGACTGCTTGGACGAGCTGAACCTGACGGGAGGGCAGGTCGATGTTGGCAGAGTCGGTTCCTTCGCCTTCCGTCGTAGTTCCCGAAAAGGCTCCGGCCCTGCCACCGATGGCCAGGATGACGATGTCGGCTGACGTCGCGGCAGCGACGGCTGCCTCAATATCGTGGGGGTCCGTGTCGAGTAGACCTGTGCCAGGAACCGACACGACGTCGGCATCAGGCATGAGCTGACGTATTGCCTCGGCCAGGCTTTGGCACCCATACTGTTCACGGACAGCTTGCTCAAGGTCGAGGTTCTCCAGCGCGCTAATGCGCTCCGCGGCGGCTTCTTTCATGTCCTCCGGCATACCATCCATGGCGTTTTCCATTCCCACCATCCGCGATCGGCCACTCATCATCCCTTTGATCATTTCCAAGGTGGTGGGGTAGGTGTAGTTGGCGAAATTGACCATGGCAGAATCCGAGTGCGGTCCTATGACCGCGATACGGCGGACGTCCCGGCGGAAGGGCAACACGCCACCCTCATTTTTGAGCAGGGTCACGGATTGAACGGCCAACTCCTTGGAGAGCTCCTTTCCCTCCTGCGCCAGATCCCCGAGCCGGGCTGGATCCTCTTCGACAAAAGGCTGCTCGAATAGACCGAGTTCGAATTTGTGGGTCAGGACCCGGAGGACGGCCCGGTCGACCACGGCTTCGTCGACTATGCCGTTGCTGACGGCGTCGGCAAGTGCCGGCCCGAATCCATAGGCGCTGGGCAGTTCGACGTCGAGCCCGGCCGAAACAGCCATGGCTCCCGCTTCCTGGGCGGTAGCGGCCACGCGCTGACGCTCGACGAGGTATTGGATCGTCCGGTAGTCGGACACTACTGTCCCTTCAAAACCCATTTTGTCCCTCAAGAGGTCAGAAAGGACTGCTGAGGACGTCGCCACCGGTTCACCGTCGATTTCTGAATAGCTGTTCATGACGCTGCGGAGCCCGGCAAGACGAATCGCGGCCTCAAAGGGCGTTGCATAGACGTCATAAAGCTCACGGTTTCCGAGCTGGGTAGCGGCAAGGTTCTGACCAGCCTCGGTCATCGAGTAACCGAGGAAGTGCTTCGCCGTGGCCAACACGCCTTCGCGCAGGTCATCTCCCTGTAGGCCCTGCACGAAAGCCACACCCATGGCCGAGACGAGAAGGACTTCCTCCCCGTACGTCTCATGCACACGGCCCCAGCGGGCGTCGCGTGCCACGTCGAGCACCGGCGCCAGCCCTTGACGGATACCGATCGAGAGCATCTGCCGCCTTGTCAGGTCGGCCATCTCGCGTATTCCGGCTGGGTTCCATGTTGCCGCCAGACCGATCGCCGTAGGGAACGAGGTGTACCCCTGGGCCAAAAGTCCGTTCAGGGCTTCGTTGTGGAGAATGGCTGGAATTCCCAGCCGGGTTGATTCACGGAGATATTTCTGGATGTCGTTGTTGAGCCGTGCCAGGCCCACCGGATCATTGACGGCGATCCCGACGCCGGCGATATGCCCGATCCCCTGCGCCAGGTGCCGGTCTAGCTGGGGCTTGGTCACGCCGTCGGCTCCCAGAAGAGGCTGCGGAAGAATTCCGACAAGCTGGCTGGTCTTTTCCGCCAGAGTCATGCGCGCGAGCAAATCCAGCGCTCGCTCTGCGAGGGGTAGCGAGGGGTTGCGGTAGAGCATCGGTCACCTTCCGTTTGCGCCCGGTCGTCCCCGGCACGGTCGTCTTTGACAGCAACTATTGACGCGAAAATAGTTCTGCGTTTCGAAATTGCATGTTAGCATCCTTTGATGGCAATCGGTTTCCGTTGGGACCGAAATATTGAGAGATCGGCGCGTACGATGACGAACCTTCCGAAAGGCTTCCTCTGGGGAGCATCAACAGCCCCTCATCAGATCGAGGGGAATAATGTCAACAGTGACTTCTGGGCCCGCGAGCAGGACAGGGCGGGGATGGAACGCAGCGGCGACGCCATCGACAGCTATCACCGCTACGCGGAGGATATGCAACTGCTTGCTGACGCGGGCCTGAATGCTTACCGGTTCGGCATTGAATGGGCGCGTATCGAGCCCTCCCCGGGCTATATTTCGAAGGCCGAACTGGCGCACTACCGCCGCATGATCGATACTGCGCTCGGCCTGGGATTGAAGCCGGTCATCACGCTCCACCACTTCACCAGTCCGCGCTGGTTTGCCGAAGAAGGTGGCTGGATGGGCGACCGCGCTGTCGAGCGTTTCGCCGCCTACGTCGAGGCCGTGATCGGCATCCTGGACGGCGTCGAGTGGATCTGCACCATGAATGAGCCGAACATGCTTGCACTCATGACCACCATGGGTCGGATGGCTGAACAGCGGAAAGACAAAAAGTGGCTGAGTCCGACTGTTGAGGGCGCAGCACGGCCTGTCTTGCCTAACCCCGATATCGACATCAGCCGGCGTTTGGTGGAGGCGCATCACGCTGTTCGCGGTTTTTTGCGGGAGCGGACGGGGGCAGCTGTTGGTTGGACGGTAGCGAACCAGTCGCTCGTGGCCTTGCCGGGCGGGGAAGAAAAGCTTCGCGAGCTGCAGTACGTCAGGGAGAACATCTTCCTGGAAGCGGCACGCGGGGACGACTTCATCGGTGTTCAGTCGTACTCAAGCCAGAACGTAACCGCTGAGGGAATCGTGCCTCACCCCGTTCACCCCGATAACACCATCGTCGGCAATGCCTACCGCCCCGACGCCATCGGCATCGCCGTTCGCCACACCTGGAATGTCACCGAGGGCGTACCGGTGCTGATCACGGAAAACGGCATCGCCACCGCAGATGACGATCGGCGGATCGCTTACACAACCAGCGCCCTGCAGCACCTCTTTGAGGCCATGGACGAAGACATCGATGTCCGCGGCTACCTGCACTGGAGTGCTCTGGATAACTATGAGTGGGGCCACTGGGAACCGACCTTCGGACTGATAGCAGTAGACAGGGAAACCTTCGAGCGGCACCCCAAACCGAGCCTTGCCTGGCTGGGAAACGTCGCCAGGGCCGGCTCGGTGTCCCTGGCCGAGGAAGCCACTGCAGGTCTTACGGTTTCATGACAGCCCTTCAGGAGACCGAACCGCGCCAGGCCACTCTCCAGTGGGGGATTGTCGGGACAGGACCCATCTCGGACAGTGTTGTGGCTGACCTTTCCACTTGTGGCGGCGCGGTCATCCGGGGCGTGCACAGCAGGGACGCAGGAAAGGCCTCCGCTTTCGCGGAAAAAAACGGAGGAGCCTTCTCCACGGACAACTATGAGGAGTTGCTGGCGGACGGCGGAATTGACGTCGTGTACATCGCGACGCCCTTCGCCTCGCATTATCCGCTGGTCCGTCAGGCCCTTCTCGCCGACAAACACGTCCTCGTTGAGAAGCCAATGGCCATGACGGCCGCTGAAGTCGCCGAGCTGTTCCAGCTGGCGGGTCAACGGAACCTCTTCCTGATGGAGGGCATGTGGATGAAGTTCAATCCTGCGTTTGTCCGGTTGAAAGAGGAGATCGCTGCCGGCCGGATCGGTGAGCCCCGGAGCGTGCGGGCAATGTTCGGGATGCCGTTTCCGCAGGACGGCGGCAGCCGGTGGGATGTGAAACGCAGCGGAAGCACCCTGCTGGACCAGGGCATCTACCCGGTCACGTTGGCGCATTCCATCTTCGGCGAACCGGAATCAATTTACGCGGCAGGTACCTTGCGCAGCGACGGCTTGGATCTGGCAGAGCACTTCATTCTCGAGTACAGTGACGGCCGCTTCGCCCACGGCGCCGCCTCCACTCAGGAGTTCGCCGATATCTCGGGCTCGGTCAGCGGAACGAAAGGGTGGATGGTACTTCCGGGCCCCTTCTGGTCCACCACAAACCTACGGATTCATGCCGGGTCATGGCAAAACATTATTCACAACCCTGAGCCTGTGGACCTGGTGCGTGAGGGCAACGGATACGTGCCAATGCTTCGCGCCGTCAGCGAAGCCATCACGGCAGGACTAACAGAGCACCCTTTACATAACGCCGCCGACACACTCGCCGTCTTCCGCACACTGGACAAGATCCGCTCCGCGGTCGAAACCGGCGAAGTCATTCGAGGGAAGGACAACAAATGACAGGAGCCGGCTTTACCTTTACACCCGCCGACGTCACCGGCCTCCACCCTGTCGGCCGCTTGCCCATGACCTCTCTGCGCCGCCCAGCCGACGTTGATCTGAACGGTGTCTGGGACTTCCAGTTGCTGGAGCGGCCCGACGCGCCGGGCAGCGATGACTGGGGGGCGACGACGGTGCCGGGCCTGTGGACGATGTCGGATCCTACAGATCCACCGCACTACACCAACGTACCGATGCCCTTCGATGAGATTCCGCCGGCGCTTCCCAGGCGCAATCCCACGGGGGTGTACAGGCGTGTAGTCGATCTTTCACCGGCGCCGGGCCACCGGACGATCCTGCACGTTGGCGCAGCGGAATCACTGTTGCGAGTGATGGTGAACGGCGTGCCGGTGGGGCTCAGCAACGACTCCCACCTCGCCGCCGAATTCGACCTCACCGATGTCGTTACTCAGGGCCGTAATGAGCTCGTTCTGGTCGTCACTAAATTCTCGGCCGAAAGTTATCTTGAGGACCAGGATCAGTGGTGGCACGGCGGCATCACCCGGCCGGTTTTTATCTATACCGTGCCTGAGGTTCATATTGAGGACGTGGTGGTCCTTGCCGACTACGACGCCCGCGACGGCAAAGGATCCTTAACCGTCGAGGTGGTCACTGCTGGCCTCGCCCACCTCACAACGGTCGACTGTCATGCCGAAGTGATCGCTCTTGGAACGGCGGAAACGCAGCCCATCGGTCCACGGCGGGCAGCGCAGACGCTTCCCAAGCCCTCCGATGAACGCGGCAACAAGCCGGCCGCCCATCTTCCTGCCGATTTCATGGACCTGCTGAGCATCAGGGCCGCGGGAGCAGCGGTACCTGAGCGCTTTGCGGCCATTGCCGGAGCCTTTGCCCAGACGGTCACCCATGAAACGTCTGCCGGAAGGGCCAGGTTTGAGCGGGCCGGGCTGGACGTTGCTCCCTGGACGGCCGAAACCCCGCATCTGGAAGAACTGACGGTCAGGCTCCGCGGCGCCGACGGAAAAATCCTCGATGAGGTGATCGTGCGCATAGGATTCCGCAGAGTTGAAATCCGGGGGAGGGACCTGCTGGTGAACGGCCGGCGCATCCTCGTCCAAGGCGTCAACCGGCACGACTTCGATCCCCGTACCGGACGGATAATGACCAGGGAATCTTTACTGGAAGAGCTTTCCCTGATGAAACGCAACAACATCAATGCAGTGCGCACATCGCACTACCCCAACGATCCCGTCTTCCTGGACCTCTGCGACGAAATCGGCCTCTACGTCGTTGACGAGGCCGACATCGAGGGACACGCGTTCGCAGGGATACTCGCAGACGATCCCTTGTATCTGCCAAGCTTCATGCGCAGGCTCTCGCGGATGGTGCTCAGGGACAGGAATCATCCCAGCATCATCATGTGGTCGCTTGGGAACGAAACCGGCTACGGAGCAGCCCATGACGCCTTAGCGGCGTGGACCCGCAACGTCGACCCATCCAGACCAGTGCATTACGAGGGGGCCATATCGAACGACTGGCACGGCGGTCACGCTGCTACCGATATTGTCTGCCCCATGTACGCCTCCTTTGCCTCGCTCGAGGCCTACGCTCATGATGAACGTGCCGACCGGCCATTGATCCTGTGTGAGTACGCCTATTCCCAAGGGAACTCCACAGGGGGCCTTTCCGAGTACTGGCGCCTCTTCGAGTCCCTTCCCGGGCTCCAGGGCGGTTTCATCTGGGAATGGCGCGATCACGCGCTGGACCCCGAAGGGGACGGACACTACAGGTATGGCGGCGACTTCGGCGATGAACCCAACAGCGGGGCGACTCTTAACAACGGAATTGTCTTCCCGGACCTCAGCCCGAAACCGTCCCTGTTCGAGGCGCGGGGCATCTTCGCCCCGGTCCGGATCATCTCGGACGCGGCCAAGGCCCTTGAAGGGCAAATCGAAATCCGTAACCGCCAGTCCTTCGCGGACCTCAGCGACCTGAGGGCGTTGATCCAGGTCGAAACTGCCGGCGGCGCAGTCGGCGCAACCGAGGTCGCCCTGCCGGCCCTGGGTCCGGGCGCCACTGGTTCGCTGGAACTTCCAGAACAAATAAAGGCCGCCACGAGGGAACCGGATGCGCTGGCCGTAACACTGACCTTGCACACCCGTCAGGAAGCGCTCTGGGCCCCGGCAGACACCGAAATCGCGGCACTCCAAGTCATCCTTGACGTCACCCCGGAGCAACTGCCAGCAGGTTCGGGCGATGTCCCCGCTCTGGTCCTTGGCACGGACGGCTCCCTCGTCCACCCGCTGCTGCGGCGCGCCCCCGAGCTGTCACTGTGGCGGGCGCTCACTGAAAACGACGCCTGCTTCGCACTGGACAGCCGGTTCGTTAGGACAGGTTTTTTTCAGCTCGAACTGGTCAGTTCCGACATTGAGCACTCAGGAAACACTGCCGTGGTCACGCGCACCTACACTACGGCGTTCGGGGATGACGAGGTACTACACCGCCGGAGAATCACCTCCGTTGGATTCGACGATTGGGTCATCGAAGAGCACGTCGTACTGCCCGCCGCTACGCACGATGGATTGCGGGTCGGTATCGAGTTCGAACTGATTGACGGCTTTGAAGATGCTCGTTGGGTGGGGCTGGGCCCGTGGGAGAACTACCCAGACCGCCGGCAGGCGGCCCTTCTGGGCACGTGGGAAACCAAAATCGGATCCCTCGCCGTTCCCTACACTGTCCCGCAAACCAACGGCACCCGCGGCGGCGTAACGAAAATGCGGCTGGCAGGTTCCGCCGGCACCGTGACCACCGAGCACGGCAGCCCTCTGCACATGACTGTCTCCCGATACTCAACGCACGAGCTGGAATCGGCCACACACTGGTGGCAACTGCCGGAATCCTCGAAAACCATCGTCAACCTCGACATTGCCCACCGAGGTGTCGGGACCGTCGTGCTAGGACCCGATACCTTGCCACAACACCGGCTCGACGCCCAGGACTACTCCTGGCAGTGGCGTCTCACACTCGGCAGCCGGCCCCTCTAATCACCAATACCAAAGGACTCAGACATGCTCAAACCTAAGATGACTCCCACCCGCGAGCTCGTCTCCCTGAACGGCCTCTGGGCGTTCGACATCGACCGCGGATCACCAATCAAAGCCTGGACCAGCACTCTGGATAGCGGGCTCGAGGCAGCCGTCCCGGCCAGTTACAACGACCTCTTTGTGGATTCCTGCATCCGCGACCATGTCGGGTGGGCCTGGTACCAACGTCAGGTTCGCGTGCCCCGCAGCTGGCAAACCGACAGTGTGTACCTTCGCGTGGACGCCGCAACCCATGAAGGACGCGTCTACGTCAATGACACCCTCGTAGGCCAACACATCGGGGGATACACACCCTTCGAACTGGACATTACGGACCTGGTCGTACCGGGAGAGGAGTTCCGCCTCACCATCGGCGTGAACAACGAGCTCACGAGTGTCACCATCCCGCCAGGTTCCATCACTGTGGCCCAGGATGGGCGCCGGCAGCAGAAGTACCTGCACGACTTCTACAACTACGCCGGCCTGTCCCGTTCCGTCTGGCTCTACACCTCCCCGAAGCTTCGGATCGAAGACATCAAGGTCGTCACCGACGTCGAGGGAACAACCGGCCTTGTGACCTACGACATCGAAACCACGCAACCCGCCACCGTACGGGTCCGCGCGCTGGATGCTGCGGGCATCGAAGTAGCGGCAGCCCAAGGAGCAGCCGGTACCCTCCGGCTGGATGCGGTACATCTGTGGAATCCCGGCGCCGCGTACCTTTACACCCTGGTTGCAGAAATTGTGGACGAAGACGATGTGATCGACAGTTACACCCAGCCCTTTGGCGTCCGGACTGTTTTGGTCAGCGGCACGGAGTTCCTCATTAACGGCAAGCCTTTCTACTTCACCGGTTTCGGCAAACATGAAGACTCACCGGTGCGCGGCAAGGGACACGACGACGCCTATCTCGTGCACGATTTCCAACTGCTGGAGTGGGTCGGGGCGAACTCGTTCCGCACTTCCCATTACCCCTATGCCGAGGAAGTCATGGACTTCGCTGACCGGCACGGCATCGTGGTGATCGACGAAACAGCTGCCGTCGGGCTCAACCTCGCGGTCGAGGGCGGACTCACCGGGGCAGCCACAAGGCCCACCTTCTCACCTGAAACGTTCAATGATGAGACGCAAGCCGCCCATGCCCAGGCAATCCGGGAGCTGATCGCCCGTGATAAGAACCATCCCAGCGTCGTGATGTGGTGCATTGCCAACGAACCGTCGTCGAACGAGGATGGTGCCCGGGAGTACTTTGAGCCGCTTGTGGAGCTGACTCGGAGCCTGGACCCGACCCGACCCGTTACCTATGCGGCAGTCATGTTTGCCACGTTTAAGAATGACAAGATTGCCGACCTGTTCGACGTCATGTGCCTCAACCGTTACTACGGCTGGTATGTTGCCACCGGCGACTTGAAAACGGCTGAAACATACCTCCAGGCCGAGCTGCAGGGCTGGGTCGAGAAATTCGGTAAACCGATCATGATGGCCGAATACGGCGCAGACACCCTGCCCGGCCTCCATTCGGTATGGGATATGCCGTGGTCGGAGGAGTATCAGGCAGCCTACCTGGACATGAACCACCGTGTATTCGACAGCATTCCATCCTTCGTCGGAGAACAGGTCTGGAATTTTGCTGATTTCCAGACCTCGAACGGCATCCACCGTGTGGACGGCAACAGGAAGGGCGTCTTCACCCGTGACCGGAAACCTAAGGCAGCAGCCCATGGCCTCCGGAAACGTTGGCGGGGACTAGAAAACCGGAAGCCCGGAACCGGCATCTGAGCCGACCACGTCAGGAACCAGAGGTCTTCCATGGTTATTAATGACATCCCGGGCCATCCGAAGGACCCTGCTGGCGGGGCAACCCGCGTCCCGAACGTGAACGTTGCCTTGCCGTCACCGCCCGAGGCCGCGACGCGCTCCACCAATCAAGCCAGCAGACCTCAACAGCCCTTGACCCGGACAACCGTCTGGCTGCTGGTGGCGGGAACCTTCGGTGGCGGGATGGCGTTGATCGTGCCGATGGCCTTTACCCTGGCACTCAAACTGAACCAGCTTGCCCCCGGCCGGGAAGAAACCCTGGGCTACATCCTCGGGGCAGGGTCGCTGTGCTCCCTGCTGGCAGCGCCAGTGACGGGGATCTTGAGTGACAGGACACGATCCCGGTGGGGCAGGCGACGTCCATATACGGTCATTGGTGCAGCTGTCGGACTGGCGGCCGTCCCACTTATGGCCTTCGCCCCTAATATCCTCGTCCTCGGCCTGGGCTGGATGCTCTCCAGCGTGGGATGGGGAACTGCAGTCGGTTCCATCGGGAACTTTCAGGCGGATAACCTGGCGGAAGCCCAGCGCGGCAAAGTTTCCGGCCTGACCGGCCTGACGATGCAAGTGGCGCCCGTCATCGGCATCATGCTGGCCGGCACCGTGACTGCGAACGCTTTGTGGGTCTTCATGCTCCCGGCTGCTGTCGGAACTACACTGGTTGCTGCCTTCGTTATCTTTGCCCCGGAAAGGGACTCCCGAGGGCGGGGGTTGTCCACTCCGCTTTCGGTCGGAAGAGTATTGAGGAGTTTCGGCTTCAATCCGCGCAAGCACCCGGCCTTCGCCTGGGTCTGGGCGGGACGGTTCCTGTTCTTTCTCGGGTTGTCGTTGACGACCAGCTATGCAACATTCTTCTACGCGCAACGCCTTCAGATCGGTGTCGCCGATATAACCACAGCTATTGCTGTCATCTCCGGCGCCAGCATCGTCAGCGCGACTGTCGGCGCTGTTGGTGGCGGCTGGCTCTCCGACCGTGCGGCCCACCGCTGGCCTTTCATCATGCTTGGGACGGTCTTGTACGCGTCCGGCGCCGTAGTGTCCGCCTTCTCCTACGACTTAACCTTGCTCCTCGTAGGCTCCTTCATTTCCTCGACAGGCATCGCGCTCTTTTCTTCTGTCGGACAGGCCCTCATCCTCGATGTACTCCCACATCGTGAAACGCAGGCGGGCAGGTTCATGGCGATCACGAGCTTCTCGCAGAAGATCCCTAGCGCGTTGGCCCCTCTCCTCGCCCCGGTCCTGCTTTCCATCTCTGCAGCCGGAACCGAGAAGAACTACTCAGCGCTTTTCCTGGCGGCCGGGGCACTTGCCGTTTCCGGCGGTTTGCTCACTTTGCTCTACGTCCGTGCGGAAATCCGCTGATCTTCGAGCTGTCCGGTATTCTGCCGAAGTATTCATTTTTGGGAAATGCGTCCGGTTGATCCGCGGGAGATCAGTTGCGTTGCCAGTTCGACCGGCGCCGGCTCATCGTGGCCCCGGATGGACTCTATGATGCGCCGGATGGCATCTTCTCCGGCAAGGTCAACCGGAGTGCGGATGGTTGTCAGCGGGGGAGAGGTGAAGGCCGAGCCGAAGATGTCGTCAAAGCCGACAATGTTCAGCTCACCGGGTACGGAAAGGTTCGCTTCCTGGCATGCCGTGAGCAGCCCGATAGCCATGAGGTCGTTATAGGCAACGACTGCCGTCACGCCTGCAGCGCGTACGCGGTGCAGGCCCGAGTGGCCGCCCTCAACGGTGGGCAGGAGTCCCGGGCCGATTTCGACGACCGACATGCCGCGCTTCAACGCTTCTGCAAAAATGATGTTACAACGGAGGGTGTTCATCCACGAGTTGCTGGGGCCTGACAGGTACGCCATGGAACGGTGACCAAGGTCCATCAGCTGATCCAGGGCATGCCGGATTCCGGGGACAACATCGGGGACAACGCTGGGGACCCCGGAGATGTTTCTATTGACTACCAGAACTGGCTTAATTTCGGCGAAGGCGCGTATGTCGCCCTCTGCCAGCCGGGTTCCTACCAGGACGAGGCCGTCCACTGAGGCCAGAAGCCGTTGCGCCGTCTGTGCTTCCAGTTCCGGCGACTCCTGCGATTCAGCCAGAACCAGGGTGTAGCCTTCGGCCGCAGTCGCCCGCCCCGCCCCCCTTATGAGGTCGAAATATACCGGGTTGGTAATGTCCGAGAGCACTAGACCGACGGTGTTTGTGAGGCCCGTTGGCAGTGCCCTGGCCATCGGATTCGTTCTGAAATTCAGGGCTGCTGCAGCCTCCCGGATACGTTGCTCTGTCTTGGCATTCACCCGCCCTGGCTTGTTGAGAGCTCTGGAGACAGTGGAGGCATTGACGCCTGTCTGCCGGGCGATATCGTAAATTGTCGCGGCAGCCCTACGCGCCGCCGCCTGGGTGGGTTGGCCGTCCTCTGTGATGGGTTGGGTCAACGTGATATCTCCGCCCCGTCAAGGACGCGGATGTCGGACTGCTTTTCGATCAAGCGCCGGTTGGCTGCGCCATCCATTGCCAGCCAGAGAATCGAGCCGTCCTCAGCAACGCAGTCAACCCAGCCCATGTCACGGATTTTGCCCTTGACGTGAATTTCCACGTACGTGCCTTTGAGCTGGTTCCAATCGCCGATGACCGGCGATGCAGCACCCTGTTGGGGCTCCATGCGTTCATTCTCTGGTTGCATGGTTTCCTTATCTGAGGTTGGGGAAAGTGGGTGGATCTGCCCGGTGCCGCCGGTCAGCATCTCAATTTCGAATTGCTTTTCTAGTTTACTGGGTGAGGGCTGCTGAAGTTATTATCACGGTGCTAATTTGGTCTGTAGATGCACGTCAACGTTAGGATTCTGCAATGCCCCCCGTCGTGACCAAGCAGCGCGGACCTTACGCCAAGACGGCGGCCCTTCGGTTGAAGATTTTGGAAACGTGCCTCGATATGTTCGGGGAAACGGGATTCCATAACATGACGATGAAAGACGTGGCCCAGCGCGTGGGCATCAGCAACACGGGGCTCCTTCATCACTTTGCCAGCAAAGACGAGCTGCTTTTCGGTGTGCTGGGTTTGGTGGACGAGCGAAGGAAGCGGTTTTTCCTGAGCCGCGGTTTGGGAGTCCTGATGGTTCCCGAGGATATCGGTGAGATCAAATCGCTGCTGCAGACGCTCGTGACAAGCGAACTTGACCCGGGTTTAATCGAGTTGCACAGCACGCTGGCCGCCGAGGCGACGTCCCCTGACCACCCTGCCCATGAAAGCTATCGGGGCCGATACAAGAACCTGGTCACGTTCTTCACAGAGGCTTTCAGCGCACTGGCACGAGATGGGGAACTGAAAACCGACATGGAGCCAGAGGCGCTGGCAGCGATGTTCGTCGCGTTGAAAGATGGCCTCCAAATTCAATGGCTGTACGAGAGGGATACAGCGCGTCTCGAGAGGCACATAAACCTGTTTCTCCGCTCCTTCGTCAATAGGATTAACTGAGCGGCCGGCCACCCGGAGGAGGTGGCCGGCCGATCAGTCCTAAGCGCGTACAGCCCCCGCCTGCAGATCCTGCTCACGGTGCCGTTCCCGCAGCCGGTGCCGTTCTGCGCGCCGTTTTTCCTGTTCCAGCGGATCCGCAACCGGCGCGGCCAGCAGGAGCCGCTGAGTATAGGGGTGCTCCGGCTCTGAGGTCACCTGCTCAGCTGATCCTGTCTCTACGATGTCACCCTTGTATACGACACTCACCCGGTGGCTGACGTGCCGGACCACGGCGAGGTCATGGGACACGAAAAGGTATGCCACTCCTGTTTGCCGCTGAATATCTACCAACAGGTCGAGCACGCGTGCCTGTGTGGAAAGGTCAAGGGCAGACACCGGTTCGTCGCACACGATCAGTTTCGGTTTTGGTGCCAGAGCGCGGGCGATCGCCACACGTTGGCGCTGACCGCCACTGAACTCCCGGGGAAGCCGCTCGATGGCGTCGGCCGGGAGTCCGACCTCGTCCAGGAGCATTCCGACCCGGGCGCGGGCCTCCTTATCGGACTGTCCCTGCACGACGAGCGGCTCACTGAGGATGTCCCCAATGGTCATGGAAGGGTTAAGGGAGGTGTAGGGGTCCTGAAAAACCACCTGGATATCCTTGGCCAGCTCCCGTCGCTGCTTCGGGCTGACATGAGTGATGTCCTTATCCCGGAATGAGACCCTTCCACCGCTGGGTTTAACCAAGCCGAGGACCGCCCGGCCAATTGTCGTCTTACCCGAGCCGGACTCGCCGACCACGCCCAGAGTTTCTCCCTCGGCGATGGTCAGGGACACTCCGTGCAGGACCTCGTGCGGCTTGGCGCGGAAACCGCGCCCCGGGTAGCTGACCCGCAGTCCGTCTATGTTGAGCAGGGTGCTCATCATCAACTACTTTCGTACCGTGTCGCGGGCGGCCATGGGGGCGTCCGTACGCACGGTGGTCTCGTCAAGGATTGAGTTCAACAACATCGCGGTGTACGGGTGTTGGGGGTTCCTAAAAATGTCCAGAGTCTGTCCCGTTTCCACGATCTTTCCGTTCTGCATGACGGCGATGCGGTCGCAGATATCCGCGACGACGCCGAAATTGTGCGTCACGAGTAGCACAGCCATGTTCAGTTCGGCCTGCAGGTCACGCAGCAGGTCGAGGATTTCCGCCTGAACGGTGACGTCGAGGGCTGTGGTGGGTTCGTCGGCGATCAGCAGCTTGGGCCGGCTTGCAACCGCGCCAGCGATCAGGACCCGCTGAGCCATGCCTCCAGAAATTTGGTGCGGATAGGAATTGTAGGTCCTCTGCGGATCCTGAATTCCGACACGTTTCAGTAGGGCCAGCACCCGTTCTTTCGCCTCTTTGGCTGTCATGTTGGCAGAAGCCCGAATTCCTTCCACCAGCTGGTCCCCGACAGAGAAGGAGGGGTCGAGGTTGGACATGGGTTCCTGCGGAATATAAGCGATGGAGCGCCCGCGGATGGCCCGAAGCTCCCTCTCGCTGAGTCCCAACAGTTCCTTGCCATCCAGGGTGATGGAGCCGCGGGTGATGACTGCTTCGGGGGGCAGGACGCCGAGGATTGCAAATGCTGTTTGCGTCTTACCCGATCCGGACTCACCGACCAGGCCAAGGGTCTGGCCGCCGCCGAGGCTCAGGTTTACTCCACTGACAACCTCCTTCAGCTCCCCCGACGGGGTACGGTATGCGATGGCAAGGTTCTCGATCCTGAGCAGCGAATCTGGGCCGGCGGATTTTCGTGCGCCGGCTTGGGCCGCCTGCTTTTGGACGATTGAGCGTTTCACCGGTTTTGGCCTTACGCCTTCGAAGGCGTCCCGGAGTGCGTTCCCAAACAGGACCAACGACGCGGTGATCAGGCCGAGGAGCATACTTGGCCAGAGAAACTGTCCTGGTGCTGTGTAGAGATTGAGGAATCCGTCTCCGATCATCGACCCGAAGCTGGGAATGGTGTTGGATCCAACGCCCAGGAATGCCAATCCTGATTGGATACCGATCGCTGAACCGAAGAGAAAAGCGGCCGCGATGATGATGGGTCCACGGACTACGAAGAGGACGTGACGGGCCAGAATCCGCAGATCAGGGAGCCCTGAAACCTTCGCTGCATCCACGAACAGTTCGTTCTTGACCCCAAGAACCTGGTTCCTGACAATGCGGTAGATCTGAGGAGAGAGCATGACTCCGAAGATGAGCATGGTGAAGCGATAGTCGCCCTTGGTCACTGGCATGAGGAGGATCAGCATGAGAATGCCGGGAAAGGTCATGATGAGGCTGAAAAGCCACTCAGTGACTCCTTGGACTTTTCTTCCGCAGTATCCACCGATGAGGCCGAATGGAACGCCTATAACCAAGGCGACGCTGGTGCCGATCAACCCGGAAACCATGCTGGTGTTGATGGAGTGGAGCAGGCGGGTGAAAATGTCCTGCCCGTTCTGGTCACCGCCAAGAGGATATCCCGCCGTCCCCGCTGGGGCGTTGATGGCGTCCAGTGATACCTCGTTGGGTCCAAGCTGGGTCAAAAGAGGGGTCAATATCCCGAGCAGGGCAATGACCAGCAACAATGATGCAGTGACAACTGCCTGGGGATCCTTCAACAGCTTCCGCCACGCCGACTTTCGAGGCGCTGCCTTCTGGGCCGGGGCGACGATGAGTTCTTCCACGCTCATGAAATTCTCGCTTTCGGGTTGAGCCAGCCGTTAACGAGGTCGACTACGAGGTTGATGCAGACCACAAGCAGGACGCCGAACACCGTGAGACCCATGATGACCGTGATATCGCCTTCCAAAGCGGAATTGAAGGCGAAGGTGCCATACCCGGGGAGTGCAAAGACCTTTTCAATGATGAGGGCTCCACCGAGCATGGTGATGAATTCGAAGGAAAGCACGGTAAGTGCCGGCCCGGCAGCATTCCGCAGCGCGTGTTTCAGCACAATGGAGCGTGTCGAAATGCCGCGGGTGCGCAGTGTGCGGACGTAGTCCTTGCGCAGTTCGTCAATCATGGTGCCGCGGACTTGGGCAGTGATGTTAGCCGCCCCTCCGATGACCAGGACAATGACGGGAATGGTGATGCTTGCCGCCCACCGTGAGGGGTTCACGTTGAACGGGGTATAGCCAGTCGCTGGTAGAAGGTGAAGATTGATGGCGAAAACCACAACCAGGACTATCGCGATCAACAAGCCAGGAAACACATAGCCGAAAAGCGACGCTGCCTGCGCCAGCCGATCCGCCACGCCTCCACGAGCCGCAGAGAGAACGCCCAAAGCAACACTGATGACGACCGTGATGGCCAAAGCGACGAGGACCACTGACAGTGTGACCGCCAGTCGTGACGCCACTGCTGGGCCTACCGGTTCGCTCGTGAACACCGAAGTGCCGAAGTCGCCCCGGAAGACGCCACCGAGCCAGTCCAGGTACTGGACCAGGAGCGGACGATCGAAGCCCATAGCCGCCGTCATCGTCGTGACGGACTCAGGCGTCGCGGCGCTGCCAAGCCGCGAGCGGACGACGGCTTCGAAGGAAAAGCTAAGAAGCCAGAAATTAATCAGCGTCACCAGTAACGTGAGCACAATGCCTGCGCCTAGCCGCCGCAGAATATAGAGAATCATTCATGTCCTTAAAGGAGTGTGTCTCGGACGTGGGTCCCCGGGCAGGCACGCCCGGGGACCCACCTTTTTCACTTCGTGGTGGTGAATGCCCGGACGTGGGTCTTACCATTACCGAGGTACTCGATGCCGCTTTTCGTAGCCCAGGTTGACCCGATGTAGAAGAGGGGCGCGTCCAAAGCGTGTTCGACGGCAAAGGCATTGATCTTCTTGTAAAGCTCTGCGGCCTTGGCTTCGTCAGTCTCAGCGCGCACTTCTGTAATGAGGTCAGTCAGTTCGGGGTACTTCGAACCGAAGGGGTTAAGGAACCCGTTTGCCGAGAAGTTGTTGTCCAGTTCCCGATGGGTCAGCCCTGCAATTCCATCCATGAAGAAAAACATTGGAAACTTCTTAGAGGACACCGCTGCCGCAGCGTTCTGAGGCGGAACTGGTTCCCAGTTCACCCTGATGCCGATGTCGCCTAACGCCTGGGTGATCAGGGGCTCGAAGGACTTGGAAAGTACTGTCGCCGGCATGGTCACGTCAAAACCGTTGGCATATCCTGCGTCTGCCAGAAGTTTCTTGGCCCCGGCCGGATCAAACTTGTACGATGCTTCCAAAGCCGCGTCATAGGCTGGGCCCCTCGGGCCGAAAACCTGCACGGTTGCCTTGCCGGAGCCACGCATTGCCAGCTGAACCAGCTTCTCACGGTCAAAAGCCATGTTGATCGCTTTGCGGACACGTTCGTCGGCAAGTGGTTTCAAGAGCGTGCCGTCCCGGTCAGCCAGCACCAGATTCGCCAGCGCTTGGGCTTCGACCTTATTCATCTTGAACCCGGCGGCTTCCATCTGCTGAACCTGGGTAGCGTCCACGGTACCCGCGTCCACTTCACCCGCTTGCAGAGCATTGAAAATCGCTGTGCGGTCCTGAATGACGCGAACAGTCACTTTCTTGAAGGGGTAGGCTTTCGCGTTCCAGTAATCATCCCTGCGGTTGAGGACGTATGTTGTTCCTGCGACCGTTGCTGCCTTGTCCAGCGTGTAAGGGCCTGACGTTTTTGGGTCCAAGGCAGTCGTTTTGTCATTAAGGGTAGCCGGGTCGCCGATGACTCCAGCAGCCAGGGCCAGGTTCGTGAGCAGCGCAGGTTCAGACTGCTTCAGCTTGAGAACGACCGTCCTGTCGTCGGGGGCTTCGATCGAGGCCACAACCGCCAGCTTGCCCTGCTGTTGGCCCGGGGTAGTCCTGGTCCGTTCCAGGGTACCGGCAACGTCCTTGGCCGTAACTGCATCACCGTTGCTAAAGGTCATGCCCTCGCGCAGAGTAAGGGACAAGGTGAGGCCGTCATCCGAGAACTTCCAGCTCTCCGCAGCGTTGGGCTGCAGCTTTGCGTCATTGTCGAAATAAAGAAGAGTGTCGAAAACGGATCCCCAGACGTAGGTCTGCTCGCCCTCCTGGAGCTGGGCGGGATCGAGTGACGCCGGCGCTGCGGTCATGGCCAAAGCGAGCGTGGCGTTGGAGGAGGCGCCGCTAGGGGCAGTCCCCGCTCCTTCCTGCTCTGTGCCACCGCACGCGGTCGATGTGAAAAGAACGGCCGCGGTAAGCGCAGTTGCGATTCCGGAGCGGAATCGTGATCGGGTCATACGGGTGTCCATAAGAACTCCTTTGGTCCAGGATGAGTCGTATTCGAGCTATGGGCGGCCAGATCGGCACGCTCAAAATAGTGATGCACGTCTAATTTCATGCTGAATCCAGTGAACCATCGTTGAACTCACCTGACAACCGATTGCCCACAAATTTTCCGGAACTCATCGCCCTTGCCTTCGCGGAGGGGCAGAAGACCTGATGGAAGCGGAACTCCCGGCTCAAGGCGTCCTTGGAACGCAGGCAGGGAAACATCGCTGCAAGGGGCAGAGAAGCCCCCCCCCCCCCCCCCCGCCGGAATTCGTTTAGTCCGGAGATCAAACCGTGCCAGCGCGCAGATCCGGACATACCGATTAGTTGACCAACACGACGGAAGCCAAGCCTCAGAGTGTCAGGTTGAGTCCGATGGTCAACCGAGGCGTATGGTCAAGAGTCCCAACGAAATAGCACCTCATCGAACGGCCGCTTCGAAAGAGCCACTCAATAATGAAAACCGGCAGGGCGCCCACACCGTTTCTCGGCCATTCCTAACTGCCTAGTGATCCATTAATGGCGTAAAAAAGTGGCGGGGAGCGGCTGCGGGTTATAGACGTTACTGCGGCTATTTGTCTTTGGAGGATGCCAAGTTTCCCGGATCGTCACTCCATGAGTGGGCGAGCCAGGCATGGATGCGTCTGATGCCTTCTGCGAACGTTGGCGTTTCTTGTTTGCCGAGGAATCCGTGACGCGAGTCTGCGACGACGTGGTAATCGAGTACTGTGCCGGCATTTTTTAGCTCATCACGCAATGTTTGTCCAGATGCCCTGAGTGTGTCGTGGTCGGCATCCAGCATAAGGGTCGGGGGAAATCCCCAGAGGTCGGCTCCTCCCGGAAAGGCATGGAAGTCGGACATGGCTGCAGGGGATCCGGCGTAATTCCGGTTCATTCGTTCCACTGTTGCTGGGTCAAACTGGGGGGCATGGCGCCCCCCAACCCGGGATTGAACTTCCGGTGGTAGTGCTGGCAGGGCGGCGTGGAAGGTGCCGTAGGCCAGGATCAGCCGGTCCGGCCCTTCCTTTTTCTCGTCCCGTAAGCGAAGGGTCGCAGCGGCAGCAAGGCAGGCGCCAGCGCTTGCCCCTCCGAGAAGGAGACGACGGTTCGGCGTCTCCTTGCGTATAGCGTTGGTGACGTCGATGATGTCGTCCAGCGGCACTGGAAACCTAATTCCGGGCAGTATTCCCGGTGTTGGCTCCTCTGCCCAGCTAAAAGGAGGGGCAAGCCGGTAGTCAACGGCGACTACAGACAAGCCTTCGTTCGCCAGCGTACATGCCACGGCATGGGACTCTACTTCGTCCAGTCCTCCCGAGCTAAACCCGCCACCATGCAACCAGATTAGGAGATCCTTGTCCTGGCTGAGCGCCGCGCCCGCCACATACCTACGAACCGGAATGGGACCGTGCCTGCCCTCGATCAGGTCGTTCGAAATCGTCAGGCCTTTTGAGCAGAAGTTAGGATCAGAATTTCTATGCACGGTTTCTTTCCTCAAAATCAGAGCGCGAAAGGGTATAAAAGCGGGTGAGTCGCGTGGCAGTCCGCTAGCACATACGAGAAAACGCTGAATCTACAGGCGCGGGGCTGGTTCACGTCAACCTGCACGCCCAGGATTACATACGGACGGGACGATTTAAACTACCCAGAACCAGGTGAGGCTCGGTGATCAAGATGCTTGGCAGCATCAGTGCGCCGCCGTCCAGTTGTGACTTCGAGATCATCGCAATCAAGGTGCTGCTGGCTCCGGAAGCCAGTGCATGAGCACCCGTACGCCGACGAATCCAGACCGCTGGCAGCAAACGCCCAAGTGGCCTCCCCTGTCCAACCGTGACAGGACCAGATCGCACTCTTGCGCCTCCCCGGGTTAGGGAACACCTGAGCCTAACCGGGGGAAGTAATCCTCCACTCCAACATGAGGACGTCGCTGGCGCCGCCCACAGCCGGGGACAACTCTCATAAGTTATTTACTGCTACTGCTGCTGGGGAGCTACCCAGCGGCACCTACTTCAAACCTTGGATAACCTAGAGCTATCCTAGGTTTGAAGGGATCAGAGTTCCGGCAACGTGGTTAGCGAGCATGGGTTTTGCCCGCTAAAGCACGTCAACACAGGTTTGCGATCGTCTCTCGAACAACAAGAGTAGACATAGATGAAATAACCCATCCTTGCCCCTTAGGGCGTCTTGCTATTCGCATGATACAGATCGGAAAGGTTTTCTGTGATGGTTCTGGCCCAGGGAAGTCCGGGGGGAGGATAGTCGGCGAGCGGGCGTGGCGTCACTGGACCACTTGAACAGCGCCTCAACTGCGCTCCGCGATTCCTATGGAGCGGCCCTCGCGGCCTAGGACCGACTGCAGTGCTGAATTTCTTTCAATTCAGGCTGACTCTCGTTCAACGATTTCCACGCGCGGGGGCTCTTGCGGTCGGGTGCGCGGCGGTGACGGGAGTTGGAGGGAGTCGAGGAGTAAGTCAGCAAATGCAGCCGCGGTTTCGACGGGATCCCACGCAACACTCGTAAGCGGCGGTGCCGACCAGGCTGACAAGGGGATGGCGTCGTATCCGATTACGGCAAGGTCATCGGGGCAACGGAGTCCGGCCTGCCGCATGGCGTGAATCATCATAAAAGCGATCCGATCGTTGTAGCAACACAGCGCTGTCACTCCCTCAGTGCGAAGTCTCTGTAGAGCTGACGCAGCCGCGGCGCCCTCCGCATCGATGCGGACACCAACGGGGGCGGCCATGCCAAGGTCGGCACTCGCCACGACGACCGTATCGTGTCGGTGCAGGTCTGAAACCGTCATCACGGGCTCGCTTACTCCTACGTAGCCAACGCGCTGATGTCCTCTCTCGTACAGGTAGCCGACCTGTGCATAGGTCCCGGCGTCCAGGTGATTCGGTGGCAGGTGGAGAGACTCCAGGCTTGGACTGTCGTAGAGGTACCGCCCATCGACCCAAGCGGGCAATGATCCGTACAGTGGGAAGACCCCAGCTGGGCGGAGATCACGCACGAGAGTTCCTAGGGCGTCGTGGTCGTCGGACTCGAACCACACGACCAGGGAGAACCCGCGCTGGCCGAGCTCGGTGGTCAAGGCGCCGAGCAGCATCAATGCGCCCTCGCCCAGTTGTGACGTCGGGATCACAGCAATGACGGTGTTGCTGGTTCCGGAAACCAGTGCACGAGCGGCGCGGTTGGGGCGGTATCCAAGATCCCTTACGGCCTTAAGAACAGCTTCGCGTGTGGCATCCGAGATCTTCTGATCGGTGACCCCGTTGAGCACGAAGCTCACCGTCGTCCGCGACACGTTCGCACGACGCGCTACGTCCCCGCTGGTCGTACGGCGGGATTCGGTCGATTTGGACTTGCTCATTATGTCATCGTAGGCGCACGCGACTCATGTCGTTCAACCTTGACAGCAGGCAGTCTCGGGCATAGTTTTGGTGCACTAACACGAGTTAGTGAGGAGACGACGAAGTCTGGAGCACTGCACATTGGATGATTCACTTCGCGCCGCATCGGCGAACGACATCATTGAACCACTCACGAGCGTTGTCACTCCCACATCGTCTCCGGCATCGGCGGGGGCCACCGGCGTAGCCGTTCCTGAATTTATGGACAGCGCACCGATGAAAGGAATGGGTCGGGGAGGCATCGCGCTCCTCGTCCTTGCATTCGCTGGCGTGTATACGGCGTTCGTGACCCCCCAGGCCTTCTCATTAGCGGTCCGCGTTTCACAGCTCGATCCCACGGGCCAGAACGCGGCCCTTGCAATTGCCATCGGTGTTCCATCGGTTTTCAGCTTGCTCACTAGCCCGATCGCGAACGTTCTCAGCGACCGCACTCGATCTCGTTTCGGTCGACGCCGGCCATGGCTCGCTTTGGGTGCGGTACTCGCCCTTGTCGGCTCAGCCGCAGCGGCCTTCGCGCCAACCGTGCCAATCCTCATTGCCGTTTGGACAATTGGTTTCGTTGGCTACGCGCTTTGTGCGGGCATGATTCTCGCTCACATGGGTGATCGACTGGCACCCGGACAACGCGGGCGGGTCTCGGGTATTACAGGCGCCGTGACGCAGGTCGCGCCGATCATCGGAATTACGCTTGCGGGAACCTTCAGCGCCTCTCCAATTGCAATGTTCCTCGTTCCCGCGACCATCGCGTTCGCGGCTACAGGGATCTTCGTCTTGGTGATGCGTGACGATATGCTGCAAGTGAAACCAGACCGTCTAGATCTCCGGACCTTCGCGCGGGGCTTCTACTTCGACCCTCGTCAACTTCCAGACCTCGGATGGGTCGTCACTAGCCGGGCCCTGCTGTTTACCGCCGTTGGGTTCCTCAGCGTCTACACCGTGTACTTCCTCATCGCGCGGTTCGGATTGGACGCGGCTGGCAGTGCCGCGCTGATCAGTCTCAGCGGCCTCATCGGGGTGGGAGCAGCGATCTTCGGTGCGCTTGTTTGTGGTTGGGCCTCGGACAAGCTGAAAGTCCGTAAGCCATTCCTTGTCGGGACCGCCCTCGTCCTCGCCGGCAGCCTCTTCCTGACCGCGTCAGCGACGTCAACGACGATGTTCATCGTTTCGGGAGTCCTGACGACGTTTGCAGTTGGCGCGTATGGCGCGGTCGATCAGGCCACGGCACTCGATGTGATCCCCCACGCCGAAGGCCAGAACGCGCGCTACCTAGGCCTTGTCGGGTTGAGTAATGGGATTCCGCAGGCGCTTGCGCCATTTGCGGCCGGCGCGGTCGTCGCGATGGCGGTCGGCGACTACGCCTCGGTGTACATAGTCGGTGGCATTGCCGCGGTGCTCGGTGCCGTTGCAATTCTGCCACTGAATCTCAAGCGGGCCGCCGCAATGAACGGCCGCTAGAGGACACCTGGAGTAGGAATTGGACATAAACCGCGTCGCCCCATGCTTTCGGGCGGGCTTGGCCGCCCAGCCCATCGCTGATTTGACCGACCCCGCGATTGTCGAGATGGTGTCGGCGATGTCGAACGATGCAACGTTCGGTCCATCCTGGATAGAGGACGACACGCCGGCGGTGTCCGTTCGGCAGGAACGACTCGACACCGCGACGGTGACGATATACACACCACGCGAGCGTACGCAGGGAGCCCTGCTCTGGTTGCACGGCGGCGGATTGTTTGGTGGCGCCCCGAAATGGGACGCTCCGCGCTGCCATCGGATAGCGACGGCTACCGGAGCCGTCGTGGTGTCAGTGGGTTACCGTCTGGCGCCACAGAACCCCTTTCCCGCAGCTCTCGACGATGCCCGTTGCGTGTGGACCTGGATGCTCTCACACGCGGTGGACCTGGGGATCTCCGAGCAGGCCATCGCTGTGGGCGGACAGAGCGCCGGCGGCGGTCTCGCGGCCGCATTAGTGCAACGTCTCGTCGACGAAGGAGAGTCGGTGGCAGCGCAATGGTTGTGGGTACCGATGCTCGATGACCGCACCGCAGAGAATACCGAACTCGATGACATCGACCATTTCGTTTGGAACAACCGATTCAATCGAATGGCATGGTCGAGCTATTTGGGAACCGGCGGGAGCATTACATCGATCACTGACTACGCGGTACCAGCGCGTAGGACCGATCTTTCAGGCCTACCGCCGGCCTTCATCATGACTACCGACATCGACCTGTTTTCGGCAGAGGATATGGATTATGCGCGTCGCCTTGAGGCCGCCGGAGTCGAGGTCACCCTGGACATCATCTCGGGGGCCCCGCATGGCTTTGACGACTTCGCCTCGAACGCTGAACCCGTGCGTGCGCTCGAAGCGCGTGCGGCCATCTGGCTGATCGATCGATTGTCGTCGTCGTCGTCGTAGAACCCTACCCATAGATGTCGTGCCGCTCAACGGCATGCGTTATGTCCATTAGCCGGGCGAGTGCGATTCGCCTCGGCAGCATAGAAGGAACGAAAATGACAGTGAGCTTATTCAACCGCGAGTGGCGAGTACGACCCAAGGTAAGCCCGTTCGCGCAGTTGAGACCAGATGGACAACAGGAGACGCCTGTCACCCTGCCGCATGACGTCGTGATCGGGCTTGAGCGGTCAGCGGATAAAGCAGATGGGCGCACGGGGTACTTCCCCGGTGGCGCATTCGAGTACCTCAAGACCTTTGATGCGCCGTCAGCGTGGCGGGACAAGCGGGTCACGATTGAGTTCGAAGGTGTCTATCGAGACGCGATGGTGTTCGTCAATGGCACTTTCGCAGCTCAGCAGCCGAACGGATACACGACGTTTCACGTGCCGTTGGATGCCTACTTGAACTACGGCGGATCTAACACCATCCGAGTCGATGTTCGGGCGCATGATGATTCCCGCTGGTACACGGGCGCCGGCATCCACCGTAATGTCAACCTCATCGTAAGCGAACTGGTGCACGTCGACCATGCCGGCCCGCGAATCAGCACACCAGACATCGACGAGGAACGTGCAGTCGTCGCTGTCGTCACACCTGTCATCAATGAGAGCACCCTGACCGAGACAGTACGCGTGCTGACCGAACTGATCGACGCGCGGGGCGACATCGTGGCCCTCGATTCGGCCCCCCTGACACTAAGGGCGGGATCAGCCGGCGTCGTGCGCCAACGTCTCTACGTGACAGAGCCCGCTCTCTGGGGCGTTGACCACCCCGAGCTCTATACCGCCCGAACGACCCTCACCGGTGATACAGGCGAGCTGGGGAGTACTGTCGTCCCAGTCGGAATACGATCGCTGCGGCTTGACCCGACGCACGGACTCAGGATTAACGGTGAGGTGATCAAGCTCCGGGGGGCGTGCATCCACCACGACAACGGCCCACTCGGCGCCGCTGCCATTGACCGTGCCGAGGAGCGTCGGATCCAACTCTTGAAAGAGGCCGGTTTCAACGCCATCCGGAGCGCCCACAACCAGATCAGTCCGGCCTTGCTCCGGGCCTGTGATCGCTTGGGCATGCTCGTCATGGACGAATTCTCGGACGTCTGGACCGACGCCAAGTCCGCCTTCGACTACTCCCTGACCTTCCCGGAGTGGTGGGCCCGCGACATCGCATCGATGATAGCGAAAGACTTCAACCACCCAAGCGTGATTTTCTACTCGATCGGCAACGAGATCTTCGAAACAGGCAACGCGTTGGGCGCGGAGTGGGGACGGACACTCGCTGAACACATTCGCGGTCTTGACGACACCCGCTACGTAACAAACGGCATCAACCCGTTTGTGTCCGTGATCTCAGATGTGATCAGCGCGATGAACTCGCAAAGCAGCTCTCCTAGTGAGGACGGTGGTGTCAACGCCCTGCTGAACGGAGGTGATTTCATGGCGAACATCGCTACCGATCCCGGAGTCACCAAACGGACCGAATCTTCGTTTTCGGTACTCGATGTCGCCGGCCTGAACTATGGTGATGCGCGCTACGAGGGCGATCGCACAGAATTTCCGAACCGTATCATCGTCGGTACCGAGACATTCGCGCCGCGCATCGCGAACAATTGGCGTCTGGTCCTGGACAATGCGCACGTGATCGGTGACTTTACCTGGACCGGCTGGGACTACCTCGGCGAAGTCGGCATCGGTGCCACCCAATACGCGGATACGCCGCGGGAGTTCGAGGCGCCGTACCCCTGGCTCTCGGCACGCAGTGGAGACATCGATATCACAGGCCTACGCCGACCCATCTCCTTTTATAGGGAGACAGTCTTCGGATTGACCTCCGATCCCTACATCGCCGTTCTGCGACCGCAGAATCACGGGCGGGAAATTATTCCAGGGATGTGGGCCTGGAGCGATTCAATATCGAGCTGGAGTTGGGACGTCGCTCATGGGGCCCCCGTTTCTGTTGAGGTCTACAGCGACGGTGACGAAGTCGAATTATCGATCAACGGGCGACCGCTCGGTCGAACCGCTCCCGGAAAGAACCTTCCCTTCGTCGCAGAATTCGAGGCTGTGTACGAGCCGGGTGAATTGCAAGCGATATCCTACCGCGATGGCGTGGAGATAGGGCGTACCTCTCTCATTTCCTCGCACGGCCCGGTGGAGGTCGTGGTGACACCGGACCGAGCCAATCTGCGAGCCGACGATACGGATCTCAGCTTTCTCACAATTGAATTGCGCGACGCAGGCGGCAACCTGGCAAGCGCAACCGATGCCCTCGTGCGTGTCTCGATCGACGGACCAGGCGAATTGCAAGCGCTGGGCAGCGCAAGGCCTGACACGGAAGAGCAATTCATTTCCGGAGAGCACAGTACCTTCGACGGACGAGCTCTTGCTGTTGTTCGGCCCACGGGGTTGGAGGGGCCGATCAAGGTCACAGTGGCTGTCGATGGGTTCTCGGCGGTGACGGTTGAACTTCAGGTAGATAGCGACTCGGCCGTACCGAATCCTGCTGAGGCCGGTACGCGGTGAGCAGCCAGGACCCACTGCGCGGAAACAGTACCGACGGTGGTGGCCGCTCTCGTTTCGCTCTGAAGACCACCAGACTGGTCGCTCCGGTTATGGCGAAGTTCCTTGACAAGCCGCAGCGTCACCGGAGGCTTCAATTCGAGGCGCTCGGCGTGTCACCGCACCGGGTGGTTTTCCTTGGCGACAGCATCAGCGAGTTCGGCCTCTGGGATGAATGGTTTCCGAACGTACCTGTCCTCAACCGGGGTATCGGTGGTGAGACGAGTGCGCAGGTACTCGACAGGATCAGCACAGCTATCCACGAACCTGTTGCAGTCATCCTCCTCATAGGTACGAACGATCTGGCTCTTGGCGTGCCTGAAGCAGACGTACTCAACAACATCCACTTAATCCTCGACGAGATTGAGAAGCGCGCTCCAGCCACGCCGGTCTGGGTGCAGAGTGTCATGCCGCGTACCGAGAAGCTGTTACCCGAACTGCGATCGTTGAACGCGGGAATTCAACGCATCGTCGACGACCTTTCCGACGGGGTCAGATATCTCGATTTGTGGCCAGTGTTAGCGACCGAGAAGGGCACCCTTCCGGAAGAATACTCGCTGGACCATCTTCATTTGAACGGAGCGGGCTACCAAGCCTGGACTTCGTTGCTGAGGGAGTCGATCCCGGTGCTCAGGTAGCAATCGGACCTTGTGAGGTTTCACCGCAGCACTCCAGGCGACTCGACTCGAGTGCTTTGATATACACAAATTGGAGAAAAACGTGGTCAGAACATATGTCGTTACGGGAGCATCGTCCGGGATCGGTCGTGCAACCAAGGAACTGCTCGAAGCTCGCGGCAATCGAGTGATTGGTGTCGACATTGCGGGGAGCGATATCAACATCGACCTCTCCACAGTCGATGGGCGGTCGGACTTGCCCGATCTTGTCGCTTCAGCAAGTGGAGGCCGAATCGACGCTGTGCTCGCCATAGCGGGAGTGTCGGCCGTGAGCTCACTCACCGTGAAAGTCAACTTCTTCGGCGCCCAAGCCACACTGGAGTTGCTGCGGCCGTTGCTCGCAGCGGCTGAGCATCCTCGCGCAGCATTGGTCGCCTCGTTCTCCACATTGCAGGAGGTCGACCCGCAGCTCGTCGCGTCGCTGCGAGCTGGTGACGAGAGCAAGTCGATCGCCCGGGCAGATGAACTCGCGCAGTCGGACGGTGGGCACCTCATCTATGCCTCTACTAAACGGGCGATCGCGGAGTGGATGCGAACGAGCGCCATCTCCGATGAGTGGGCCGGCGCCGGTATCCCCCTCAACGGGGTCGGTCCAGGGGTCATAGTGACGCCGATGACGGCGCCATATCTGGCGACACCTGAGGGCCGCGCGGCGCTCCTCGCAGGGGTTCCGATGCCGCTACACGGTCCGGCGGAGCCGGTCGCCGTCGCGCGTCTCCTCGCTTGGCTGACCGGCGAAGAGAACTCTCACGTAACCGGGCAGCTCATCTTCCTCGACGGAGGGGGCGACGTCGTCGTCCGCGGTGCGGAGGTGTTCGGTGGCGCCACGACCAAACAGATGCAGCTGACGAGCGACGGCGGCCGCAGCTAACAACAAACAACAGCTCGTTGTGCCCTTGGCGTCCAGGGGCACAACGAGCTGTTGTTGCTCCTGGCTTTCGTCTAAGCGGTCGAGACGCGGGAAACGGTGCCCGGCAGTATCTGGGCTTCGCTGAGATATATGCGTCACCCCCGAGGTTCACAACCTCGCCGACGAGGGTGAAAACACCCCGCCCCTCCGTGGCTAATTCAGCGTCAGGCAAAAACGCCAATCTGAAGTATTGCGGAACCTTGGTGGTCGCCTTCCAACTGGGCGTCGTCGGCGAACGCGTCAGGGGCATCCCTCGTATGGAACACAAGCCACGCCCACGCGCAGCCTACAAAAGCGCGCGTAGCGAGGATGCCGTCCAAAATGCTGGGTCCGGCCGCGAGCAGGAGCGGAGTCACGCTGGCCACGAGCGCGGCGACGAAACTTCCAACAGAGATGATCACGCCCTGAGTGAACGTGCGCAGCAGGGTCCGGAAGGACTTTGAGGCCAGACCTTCATGATGCCCTCGAAGGCGAAGGCTGCGCCGATGGCAGTGAACACGATGCTGATAACGTACGTGACCGCGTTCACTCCGAACACTGCCAAGGTCAGCGGCAGAGCACTTGGCAGACGGCGCCGAGGGTGAAGTGCCGGAACCGGACGGGCTTGTCGGCGATTCTCATGAACCACAAGTAGCCGAGCACCGAGAGGGGCAGAACTGGATGACCGATCAAAGCGGCGGTCTCGAGCGGGATGCCACCGAAGTGGACCAGGACGTAACTCCCGTGCTGACCCGTCGTGTTCGCCACCAAGTTGGTGAGGGTGTTGAAGCCGATGAGCGCGGAGAACGGTGCAGCGAACGGTCCACTAAGCAGCTCGCGGAATGCAGTGTGATCAGCACGGACTGTGGGGATCCCTCGGCAGCGCTCCGCCCGCGCCGCCTTCCAAATTCTCCGATTCTGGAATTGTCAACCGACGCGTGCTGGTCCTACGGGTTCGGTACCGTCAACGTTGCCAACGCCCTGGCCGACGCGGGCCTGGAGCCGCGCCGGAACTACTTCGTCGTCCTGGACGAACTTTGGCGGGCGCTGCGGGCCGGTAAAGGCATGGTGGACCGGGTGGACGCCCTGACCCGGCTTAACCGGTCTGTCGGTGTCGGGCAGATCATGATCTCCCACACCATGTCGGACCTGCTCGCCCTTCCGGCAGAGGAGGACCGGATGAAAGCCCGCGGCTTCGTTGAGCGCTCCGGCATGGTCATTTGCGGCGGACTGCCCGCCTCGGAAATGCCGCTGCTGACCTCGGCCATACCGCTCTCCCGGCAGGAACAGCAGAAGCTCATCTCCTGGGAGGACCCGCCCGCGTGGGACTCCCGCGGCGTGGACGTCGAACCCCCGGGCCGGGGAAAGTTCCTCATCAAAGTCGGCGGCCGCCCCGGGATCCCCGTCCAGGTCGGACTGACCACCCTGGAAAAGGGACCGGACGGGGTGAACGACACCGACGGCAAATGGCACGAAAAACCTGAACCTGTTCTCGACCCTCTTCCGCCGGCAGTACCCACCCAAGGAGGCACCTCATGAGCGCACCGAACCGCAAAGGCATGGGTCTCGGGGACGCGATCCTCGTCTGGCTGGCCGTCGGTGCGATCGTCGTGTTCGGCGGCGGCACTTACGCTTCCCTGCACCTGGGGTCCTGGCTGGCCGGTGCGGAGGCGCCGCCGGCGCACCCAGTGGACCTGGTCGCCGGCCTCATCAAAGGAAAAGTGGTCTGGCCCCTCCAGGCCACCATCGTCGCAGCCGTCATGGCCGGGCTGATCCTCGCCCTGGCCGGTGGTGCTGCTGGCCTGGCGGAAAGGCGCGTCCAAGCGCGCCCGTGTCGATAAAGCCGCCCGCTACCTCGGGAAGGGCAAAGCCCTCACCGCGTTCTCGGAAAGGTGCCCAGGCCACCGCTGACCGCCTCGGCGTTACCGGCACACCGGGCATTGTCGTGGGCCGGGTCGTCTCCACCGGGCAGAAATTCATCCAGTCCTGGGAAGACCTGTCCCTGGACATCTGGGGACCCCGGACCGGTAAGTCCACCTCGAGGGTGATGCCGGCGATCCTGGACGCACCAGGTGCGGTGGTCTCGACCTCGAACAAGCGCGACGTCGTGGACGGCATCCGCGGCGTCCGGGAAGTAGTTGCGCCGGTGTGGGTGTTCGATCCGCAGAAGATCGCCCAGGAAGAACCCCACTGGTGGTGGAACCCGCTCTCCTACGTCACCGACGAAGAGAAGGCCTACAAACTCACCCAGCACTTCTCCACCGGATCCCGCGTCCCCGGCTCCAAACCAGATGCGTACTTCGACCCGAAAGCCGAGGACATCCTCTCCTCGTACTTCCTCGCCGCCGCGCTCGGGGAGCTGCCCATCACCCAGGTCTATCTATGGGTGACGGAGCAGGTCAGCCAGGAACCCATCGAAATCCTCCGCGAACACGACTACGAACTCCAGTACAAGGGCCTGGAGTCAACGCTCAAGCTGGCTGATAAGCAGCGGGACGGTATCTTCGGCACGGCCGAGAAAATGATCCAGTGCCTCAAATCCCGGAACACACTCCGCTGGGTCGCCCCCACCGGTGGTGCGATGGTGGCCACCGATACTCGCCGGCAGTTCAACCCGCACGCCTTCGCCGCCTCCCAGGAAACGATCTACATCGTCTCCAAAGAAGGCGCCGGCTCCGCAGCACCACTGACCACCGCCCTGACCGTCGCCATCGCCGAAGCCATGGAGGAACGCGCCGAACGCAACGGCGGCCGCCTCCCCAAACCGGCAGTGTTCGCCCTGGATGAGCTGGCCAACGTCGTCCGCTGGGCCGGATTGCCGGACCAGTTCAGCCACTACGGCTCCAAAGGCCTGATCGTCATGGGCAATCCTGCAGTCCTGGTCCCAGGGCGTCGAACTGTGGGGGGAGGCGAACATGCGGAAAATCTGGTCCGCTGCGAACGTGAAAGTCTACGGCGGCGGCGTCGCCGAAGAAAGCTTCCTCCGCGCCCTCTCAGACCTGGTCGGGGACTACAGCTACACCAACATCTCCATCAGCTCCGGGAAATCAGGTTCCTCCCGCTCCCGTCAGGAAAGCAAGGAACGGATCTTCGACGTCTCCAACCT
The DNA here is from genome assembly GCF_050847375.1 of Arthrobacter sp. G.S.26. NCBI lineage: Bacteria > Bacillati > Actinomycetota > Actinomycetes > Micrococcales > Micrococcaceae > Arthrobacter > Arthrobacter sp. G.S.26. The sequence goes on from NZ_CP193753.1 coordinate 55,688, forward strand.
CGCCGAACTGGACCGCGGCCGCGCCGTCGTCCTCGCCTCCGGCGCCCCCGCCACCCTGGTCCGCACCATGCCCTGGTACACCGGCAACCACAAAGACGCCGTAGAAGCATCCATCAAGAAATACAGCCCCCGCCCCGAAGAACCAGCGGTCGCCGTCCACAGCGAGCCGGCACCCAACCCCTGGGTCTCAAAGTAAGGAAGTGGCCACATGACCAATAACATCGGGCTCTTCAACGAAACCCCCACTGCACCCCCCTGAGCCTCCTGCCCCTGCAGAAAAGCAAGGTGAAGAAAAGCCTCCTGAACTGGTCTAGGGCTCAGCCGAAGAATTTCTCCACGAACAACTGCTCCCCACCTACGTCCGCGACGTCGACGGCCGCGCAGCAAAATGGTGCATCGAATGGTACTTCCACCCCGACGCAGTCTCCCGCGTAGAAGCGCTGTGGCGGGCCTGGGAACACCTCAGACTCGACGGAGCAACAGGAATCAGTGTCTGGTTCAAAGACCACGCAGACCACCACATAACGCCCTCTTCGACCCACGCGGGCCCTTTTACAAATGCGACATGCAAAAACACCGAGACCCCGAACACCTCGAACCCAAAAAAGCCCCACAAGGTTGGTTCCCAGACCAGAGAAACTCGTCCCTCAGAACGTAACCGCCAACCGCTCGGCCCCTCATTAGTCGAAAGTGGCAAGCACACTAGTACGCCTATCCGATCAGTTGTGCGCCGGGAGACGAGGCGGCGGGTGAGGTCCCGCAGTTACCATGATCAAAGGAAAAGTTCCGATCTAATTTGGATTCGCGTTTCTGTTTCGGTTGAGTGGATGGGTTGGGGCTCGGTCTGCGAGGCTAGTTAAGTGCTGACATTCTCCCAAGCATCACCTGATGACGTTCCTGCGATCGTAAAGATGGTCAATCGAGCATATTCACCCGCTCGTGATGCTCCGGGGTGGGCCGGCGAACGATCCTTCCAACCCGGTGACCGGACCAGTACGTCTGAAGTAAGGGAGCTGGTCCTGTCGGCGGAATATGTACTCATCGCCGGTCGAGAAGACGGCCAAATCAAATCTTGTTGCTCGGTCACTTTACGCAGCGATGAGACCGCCTATCTGGGCTTGTTTGCGGTCGAGCCCGACCAGCAAAGTGCCGGAGTCGGTCGACTAACCATGGAATACGCCGAGGCATTTGTCCGGGCTCGTTTTGGGGCATCGCGACTGGAGATTGAGGTAATGGAGCATCATGTTCCGCTGCGGGCGTGGTATATGCGAATCGGTTATCAAGCCACAGGTGTTCGCACGGCGTTTCCTGGCAGCGTGGAACAGAAAGAAGCGTGGCTCATACACATGGCAAAAACTCTCCCGCAAGCCTGACCAGAGCCCGGCAGGAGATTCTTGCTGGTTAACGCCCTGCGGGGCACGGCCGCCGCGGTGAAGGACGTTCCTCGCTATTTCGCCAGTTGCCTGCATCCGCCGGCAGCGGCGGCATCTCCTGGGGCCCGTAGCCGGATTTTCTACGACACCCCCGTGGCGCGCGAAATCGGCGCGGAGTTCATCGATGGTGATTCACTGCACCCAGCGAAAAGTATCTCCAAGATAGCCGCCGGAACACCGCTGACGGACGAGAAACGCTGGCCCTTGCTGGCCGCCCCAGCTCCGAGTTCCAGATACTTCAACTTGTAGTAATCATCGGTGTTATTCGGGCCGGGCAGTCCAACGTCCGACCGCTGGCGAACAAGAGATCCTCCTGTGCGGGCCGGCCTCCCGGTTGACTCGTGGTTCTAATGGATGGGTACTTGACACCAACTGACGTCAGGAATTGTAGCCCGGGAGCGGATCTTGGCTTTGCTCAGCAGCTGTGGAACTCTGCCCTTGAGGTGACGCCGTCATTCGAGTTAGTAGTTATGGCGTTGGAAAATACCTGGTAACCGCCAAGCCGTACGATTTCACTCGGACCGATCTCAACTTCTCGTTCTTCTGCACGGTGGTTGATGAGAAATGTGATGTCACCACGCTGCACTGCTTCGACGCCATCCACAGGTGCGGCCAGGAGCGGGGTTACCTGCGATTCTCCTACCCACCTGGCAACGAGTTGGTCCATTAGCTCTGGAGAGGGCAGCGTTGCAACATACCATGCGGCGCCGTTGTTTTTCTCGCGCCTGGTAAGGGCTGGGCTGCTTACGGCATAACCATCCATAAAGCTGGCGATTACCTCGGCGTCTTCGTTCACGACAACGTCCTGCCATGTACTGGCGGTGCCTTTTACAAGCCCATCAATAGCAAGGGGTAGCCCTGGATTCACTGGCGCATACTCCTCGACGCGTACGCCGAGAATTGGCCGAAGGGGACCGAGATAACCGCCAAGCCATACATGTAAGTCTTCATTCACCACTCCGGAGAAACATCCCACAATGAGGACATTGCCGCCGTCAACCACCCGAGCCAGGTTTTCGGCGGTTCGTTCAGTCACAACATGCAGCATTGGGGCGACGACCATGGCGTACACAGATAAATCAGCACTTGCTGGCTGGAAGTCCACCGTGATGCCGGCCCGAAGGAAGGGCCGGTACCAAGCCAACAAATGATCTAGGTACGACACCGTCGAAGGCATCGCATCCTGCTCAACAGCCCGCCAGGAGTCCCAGTCCAGAATGAATGCAACATCCGCCTGAACGCGTAAGCCGGTCAGCTGGCCGAGATCCGCTAACTCGGACCCAAGGGAACAGACTTCTTTAAAGATGCGGCTTTCGGGTCCGGCATGAGGCACCATTGAGGAGTGGAACCTTTCGGCTCCGCCATATGACTGGCGCCACTGGAAGTGCAGAATCCCGTCTGCGCCGCGAGCCACCGCTTGGAGGGATTGCAACCGGTGAAGCCCCCGTGGTTTGGGAACATTTACGGAGCGCCACTGAACTGCGCTTGTTGCGCTTTCCATGACGATCCACGGCTTTCCTGCAGCCAGTGAGCGCATGAGGTCGCGCTGGGCAGCCAACCCCACGTAGGAGTCTTCATCGGCGGGATCAGGGTAAACATCGTCACTGATGAAATCCAGGTGTTGGACCCAAGACCAGTAGTCGGCACTCTTGAACATTCCCATAAAGTTGGTTGTAACCGGTATGTCCGGGGTGATCCGACGCACGATGCTCAGCTCAGCCAAGTAGAGGTGGAGCAGTGCATCCGAGCTGAATCGGTCGAAGTCCAACATCTGTGTTGGGTTAGGGAACGTCGGCGTCGCCCGGGGAACACTGACCTCTTCAAAAGACTGGTACTCCTGAGCCCAGAACGCCGTGCACCATGCATCGTTGAGCGCCGCCACGGTGCCGTACTTCTGCTGAAGCCACGCCCGGAACGCAGTGGTGGACTCTGTGTCATAACTCTTTGGCACATGGCAGCCGTATTCGTTTCCGATGTGCCACGCGCAAAGCGCTGGATGCCCGGCGTAGCGTTCCACTATTTTCTCGACCAACCTGAGGGCGTGCGTTCGAAAGGCAGAGGAGGAGGGGCTGTAATGCTGGCGTGAGCCGGGTCCAAGCCGGGTTCCTTCTGCCGTCTCCGGAAGTGAGTCAGGATGAAGGGTTGCCATCCATGGTGGCGGGGATGCTGTGGCGGTTGCAAGCATGACCTGAATGCCGCCTTTGTGAAGGCGATCAAGGATGTCGTCAAGCCATTTAAAGCAGTATTCGCCGGGGCGCGGTTCGAGGCGGGCCCAAGAAAACACGCCCACGGTTGCGACGGTTACCCCGGCCCGGCGCATTAACTGGACATCTTCATCCCAAATTTGCGGGGACCACTGCTCTGGGTTGTAGTCGCCTCCGAACTCAATGCGTTGCAAGAAAGGGGGGCGCGGTGTTTCGAGCATCCGCTCGGACTCGATATTCGTACTCAAACTAGTCTCCTGTGGTTAGATCATCGGAATGGCGCTGGTATCGGCCCACGATGACGTACGGAGCGAGCTACAGGACTCCGTCCGACCTAACGCTTAGCGGGGCACACCTGGACTTGTGCAACGTTGTCCGCACCGGGCTTAGACAAGGGTAGTGACGCCGTCAACAGAAGGACGCGCCTTGGAGGGGCTTCTGGCGGTTATGGGCAACTCCGAACCCTGTCCGGAACCTCGAGGATGTCGCGGATGGGGAATGATGGCATGGTGGGCTCCCCAGTTCAGCGGGATAACGCAACGAATCCCTTGTTCGAGACTGAAGAAGAGGCCCAAGAACGCGGGCGCAAGGCTCGGGGGAGTTAGCTCTTCCCCATTGCGCAGTCTCGGGCTAGGCGGGCAAGTTCTATCGACCTGTAATCGGCCCCGCCGGGGTACTGCATTGGCGCTGGAATGTAACCAAAGGACATCTCCGTCTCAGGGTCAGCAAATGCAAGGGCGCCCCCTGCTCCGTCATGTCCGAAGGCTCGGTACCCTGCAAATGGCATGCGGGGATGGGGCAGCATAAAGATGATCCCGAACGCGTTCTGTACGTGAAGGACCCTGTCCCTTCCCCAGGAGTGAAGTTGTGACATGTGCGCGAATGTCTCTGGGCGCGCGATTGGTTTGCTCGATCCTGGTAGGGCGTCAGAGAAGAGGCGCGCGAGGCCCCGTGCAGATCCCACTCCACCAACTGCAGAGGCGCCGGCCCGGCGCATTCTGACGTTATTTGCCCCCCGTGCTTCCGGCGTCTTTTCAGATCCACTGCCAAAGTCCCGGAACGCAAGGGCGGATATTCCATCCGCCGGCGGTTCAGTTGAGGCTTCCAGCAGCTGCGCCGTTGTTAGTTTTGCCTCACCTATGGGCACATACCTGTTATCCGATTTTTCGGGGAGACCCAGGTAGAAATCTGCGTCGCGAGGTGCCCGTATTTCGAGTTCATAGATGTCTTGCAGAGTTGTATCTGTTATTCGTCTGACCAGTTCCTCCATGAGAATCCCAATCGTTAAAGCATGGTAGCCAAAGGCTTGGCCGGGGACCCATAAAGGGGTTTGTTGGGCAAGGGCGGCGGCACCAGTTTCAGACTTGAGAAAAAGATCGAGTTCGACGTCTCCCTCAATTCCGGGTAGGCCTGCTTGGTGGGAGAGTAGCTGGCGGACAGTGATGCCTGATTTGCCTGCTGCTGAAAACTCGGGCCAATAGCGTGTAACTGCCGCGTCCAGTTCCAAACGTCCGTCGTCAATTAGTGTTGCGATGACCAGCGCTGCGACGCCTTTTGATACGGAAAAGACACCCGTTACCGACTCCCGTGTCAGTTCCGGTCCGCCCGCTATGTCCACGACAGGTCGGCCACGCCACCAAACCGCCAGCTGGCCACTGTAATTTTCGTCGTTTAGATATTGCTCAAACCTTCGGCGAACAGCGGCAAAGCGCGTGTCCGTCTGACCTTCAGTAAGTATGGCTTTCATGGAAGTTGTCTCCTAGGGGCAACTAGCTGCGGTGTTTATGTGTTGGCGGTGGCCTGAGTACAGCCCCGCCCGCAATGTTTGGTGGCTCTATTGCTGGCAGCCTCGACGCGGCACCCTTGAATGGGACGATCGCTTTCTTTGCAACCGGCCCGAATCAGCCACGGTTGTTCCGGATTCATCCATGAATGCAACGCTGAGGTGTTCGTGACCTGCAATTGGCGCCCACGGAAGCAGCAGTGGTTCTCCTGTACCAGGGGGTTGGCCTGGCCGTCTGTTAGAAGGTTTGGTCAGCGGTGACGGACATTTGACATTTATCCGCCCTAGAGAAGGGAATCATGACTTGCTCCAATGGCAGGAAGGGATGAGGTCAGGCAACGGATCCGGGGGCTGCTTCCAGAACCACATCTTCCCTGGACGTGCCTGCCGATCCGCTCGATTGGAGCTCGTAATGCACCTGCTTCACCAGAGCAGGACTTCAATGCATTAGTATGTGGCTCGTCCGCCGCTGATGTCGTAGACCGCCCCGGTTGAGAAGCTGACCTTGTCCGATGAGAGCCACGCGACTAGTTCGGCTACTTCCGCTGCCGTGCCGATTCTCTTCATGGGGATGAGGCTGGTGATGTGGGCCAGGACGTCGGGTGATGTGTTGTCGTTCATGGGTGTGGCAATCACAGCGGGTGCGATGGCGTTGACCAGGACCCCGGTGGTCGCCAGTTCTTTTCCTGAGGACTTGGTGAGGGCAATGACGGCGGCTTTTGATGCGGAGTAGATCGACAGGTTGGGGTTTCCGTCTTTTCCGGCCATGCTGGCGAAGTTCACTACGCGTCCCCACCCGCGGTCGACCATGCCGGGCACAAAGGCGCGCATGGTTGCTACGACGCCGAGGACGTTGACGTCGAAGACGCTGCGCCATTCTTCGGAGGTCGTCGTCACCAAGGGTGTGCCGGGGCCGACGATGCCGGCGGAGTTGATCAGGATGTCGACTGGGCCGATGGCTGCGGCGGCCTCGGCGAGACTGTTCTCGTTGGTGATGTCGACGACGACGTCCACGTCACCGGCGATGTCGAGGGTAATGACGCGAATTCCATCGGTTCGTAGGCGTTCTGCTACTGCGGCGCCAAGGCCTCTGGCGCCACCGGTGACTAGTGCTGTTTTCATGGTTTCTCCTGGATAAGACGGGGATCGACGTGGACTTTCGGGCCGGGGCCGGCATTCTGGCCTCGATATCCCTCGAGCCGGCTGGGGACATCTTCGAGCGCTATCACTTCGCTGACTATGGCGTCGGGGACTACGGCTCCACTCGCAAAACCTGCAATTGCTCCGGAGAGGCCGGGGGAGGCCGAAAGAATTCCCACGGCTGTGATGTCCTTCAGTGCGATCTCGCGGGTGTCGACGTGGCTGGGGCTTGAGGACAAGCCGATGTAGACCGCTCGTCCGGCTGGTTTTGTGAGGCGAACGGAGAGAGCCGGCATGTCAGCGTTACTCGTCGCCTCGATGACGGCGTCGAATTCGGCGGAGCGTCCGTCGTTGAGGTCGTCGAGCTGCCATGTGTGCTGCACGCCCAGTGAACGGGCAAGAGCCAGTGAGCCTTCGCGTACGCCGCCAACATGGACCTCCACGCCGTCCGCGAGTGCAAACTGTGCGGCCAGGAGCCCGATAGTGCCCGATCCGAGGATGAGGACTTTTTGCCCTGGAAGCAGATTTGCGGCGCGCACGGCGCGGAGGGAGTTGCCGGCGGGCTCGACGAGGGCGGCGGAGGTGAGGCTGACGTTCTCCGGGATCTCGTACGCGAATTTGCTGGGGACAAGCATGCGCTCCGCAAGCGCCCCATCCCAACCGTCGCGGATCCCTATCTCGAAGCGGTGGGGGCAGACGTGGTGATGCCCTGCGTGGCAGTATTCGCACTGCCCGCAACCGAGCATGGTGTCGCCGGTGACCCGTTTGCCAATCCAGCTCTCATCTTCCGGTGAGCCTGCCGCCACAACCCGGCCGGTCCATTCGTGGCCGAGCCGCAAGGGAAAGGTGGTGAAGCCCTGGTCGATGTAGGCCATCTCGCCCGTGTAGAGCTCGACGTCGGTGCCGCAGATACCGACGCGTTCGACATCAACGAGTAATTGGCCGGGTGCTGCGACGGGGTCGGGAACGTCCTGTACCTGGGCCTGGCGGGGCCCGGTGACGACAAGTGCGCGCATCAGTTGCCGATCACATGCTGCGTCTGGGTTCCTAGCCGGGTGATGCCGAGCGTCATCGTTTCGCCGCCGTGCAGGAAGACCTGCGGTGACATTCCCATGCCCACGCCGGGGGGTGTTCCCGTGTTGATAAGGTCGCCGGGCTCGAGCGCCAGGAACTGGCTGAGGTAGTGGACGATGAAGGCCGGACTGAAGATCATCGTTGAAGTCGAGCCGGTCTGGCGTCGCACGCCGTCGATGTCGAGCCACATGTCCAGATTCAGTACGTCCCCGATCTCGTCGGGTGTCACGAGGTAGGGCCCTGCGGGGTTGAAGGTCGGCGCTGATTTGCCTTTGGACCACTGGCCGTTTCGTTCCAGCTGCCATCCCCGCTCGCTGACGTCGTTAACCAGGACGTAGCCGGCAATGGCAGCGGCGGCTTCTGACTCGTCCGCGAGGTAGGAGGCGCGCTGTCCGATGACGATGCCGAGTTCGACCTCCCAATCGGTCTTCTCCGAGTTGCGCGGGATGAGCACATCGTCGTTGGGGCCGATGAGCGTGTTGGGCGATTTTGTGAAGAGGATGGGCTCGGTCGGTACGGCCTGCCCGGTCTCCGCGGCGTGGTCGCTGTAGTTCAGGCCGATGCAGAGAATCTGGTGGGGCCGGGCAATGGGCGCACCCAGCCGGCGGCCGTCGAGCGCCTCACCCCGCCCGTCTGCGATTCGCTCAGCGACAATGTCGGGAAGGGTTGCGATCGCACCTGATGCGAAAAATGCCTCGTTGAAGTCGCTGACGATATCTGAGAGGTCGATGAAGGTGTTGTCGTCGATCAGTGCACCGGGGGTTTCGGAGCCAGCGGCTCCAACTCGTACGAGTCTCATGTGGTTTCTTTTCTCCAATAGGGGATGGTTGTGCTGCCTGCCCACCGGTGTGGTGGCAGGCCTGAAACTCCGACGTCGGCGAGGAAGATGGCTCCTGCCTGGTCGGTGAGGGTGTCAAGCCCTTCCTGGGCAGTCGCGACGGCCAGGGTGGTGAGGTTTTGTCCGATGAATCCGGGGCATGAGGCCTGTGCGGCGTCTACTTCCACGACTGCAAGCAGTTCACCGGTGGGGGCGTGCCGCCGAACACTCGCTCCGCCCCACTGCGCCACCCAGAGCGCGCCCTCGGCATCTACCGTGAGCCCGTCCGGGTAAGCGGGCAGGCCGTCGAGGACAATAACCCAGGGTTCTTCCGGGTTGAAGGGGGCCGGGCTGTAGGAGTGCCGTGAAACCGTGCCCGCGAACGTGTCGACGTGGTAGATCGTGGCGCCGTCGGGCGAGAAGGCGACACCGTTGGAAAGCCCGATGCCGTCGCGCAACGTATCGACCCGGCCATCCGGCCATACGCGAAGCAGGACCTCTTCGTCGGTGCGCTCGGTCAGCGAGAGCGTGCCGACGACGAATGCGCCGTGAGGATCCACTGTCCCGTCGTTGAAGCGCACATCGGTCCGCTCGCCCAGCAGGTCGGGTCCAAGTGACCGGTCGCCTGTAGGTGAGACCGTCGCGAGGCCACGGGCGGCGGCTACCAGGAGTCCGCCGTCTTCCGCCAACGCGACCGCTCCGGCGGTTTCACCAATGCTGACCTCGTGGATGTTGGTGATGCGCCCGCTATCAAGTTCGCCGGAAAGTACGCGGCCCTTCCAGATGTCCACCCACCTGATGAGGTTGGCACGGTCGTCCCAGAGCACACCTTCGGCGAGATTGTAATCAGCTGGCGTTGCAGCGGTCGCTGCCAGAAGTTTAATTTCACTCATGGTTTCCTTCTCGTGATCGCGAATCTGCAGCCCGGTCCAGTACCTCGAGAACGTGGACGTACGGTTGGCCGGTAGCCCGCGTCATGCCGATCTCGCACGTGCGGTTGCACGAGACGTAGGCGTCGAATTCGCCGGATACGATCTCGTCCGACTCGCGCTCGGTGGCGCTGGCGGTGAGTTCGGGATGCAACATGCCCCGGTCGCCGGCGAAGGCGCAACATCCCCAGCTGTCCGGAACTGTAACTTCCGATGCCACGGCCGCGGCAAGTTTCGCGAGGTTGGTGTTGGAGCCGGCCCGTGTGCTGGAGCAGGTCGGGTGCACGGCGACGCTGTTGACCAGGGTGCTGATCTCAAGGCGGGGCAGGATGTGCTCGGCGGCGAAATCTACGGCATCGATTATGCGCATCGCCTGGTAATCCGGGTTTTTCTCGACTGCCTTTTCGAGCGCGAGCACGAGGCCCTCCGAGCAGGATGAGTTGTCGCAGACGACGGGCAGCCGGCCGTGAGCGGAGGCCTCCCATAAGGAGGCGGCGGTCCGTTCAACCATGCTGTGATATCCGCTGAGGATTCCTTTGGATTTCCAGGGGGTGCCGCAGCACATGCTGCCGATCCCAGCCGGCCGTATAAGCCCGATACCGGCCTTGTCTGCGAGGGATTCGAAGGCAGCAGCGACGCCCTCGCCTCCTTCGGCCGGGCCGAACATGGTTCCCACGCAGGCTTGGAAATAGACGGCGTCCACGTTCTTGTCCGCTCCTGAGCGCCGTTTGCCTCCGCCTTTTGGCAGGTCTTTGGACCAGAGCGGAAGCGTGTCCGCGCCGAGCAGGGCCCTGGCGGCCGAGTTTGGACCGGTAATGATTGCAGGCGGCACAGCTGCGGCGACGGTGAGGGCGGCGGAGGCGGCCTGGGTCACGGGTTTCCATGCCTTGCCCGCGGCGGTCCATACAGCTGCCTCGACCGCGCCGACCTTTTCGGACCTAAGCCGTCGTACAAGGTCGCCTGTATTGATCAGTACCGGACATGCCGTCTGGCACATTCCGTCGACGGCGCAGGTGTCGACGACCTTGTACTCCTGCTCGCGGCGCAGCTCCTTGGCGAGGCCTGTGTCACCGCGTAATTCCGCGTCGGCGATCGCGCGCTGAACGACGATGCGCTGGCGGGGTGTGGTCGTGAGGTCCTTGCTGGGGCAGACCGGCTCGCAGTAGCCACACTCGACACACCGGTCGACTTCGGCTTCGACAGTGGGTGTGGACTTGAGGTCTTTAAGGTGCAGGTCTGGGTCGGTGGTGAGGACGGCGTCGGGATTGAGGATGCCTGCCGGGTCGAAGGCCTTCTTGATGTCCAGCATGATGCCGTAGAGCACAGGGCCATACTGGCGCGCGACGAACGGAGCCATGATCCGCCCCGTGCCGTGTTCGGCTTTGAGGGTGCCGCCGGCGCCGAGCACAAGCTCGACCATGTCTTCGGTGAACGCCGCGTACCGGGCGAGATTGGATTCTTCATCGAAGTTTTCGTTGATGAGGAAATGCACGTTGCCATCTTTGGCGTGGCCGAAGATGACGGCGTCGTCATAGCCGTGGATCTTGAACAGGGCGGTCAGGCCCTCGCAGGTCTGTGACAGGGCCGCGACCGGCACGGCAATGTCTTCAAGGAGGGCTGTCGTGCCGGACGGACGGGAGCCGGCAATTGTTGCGTAAAGCCCCTTGCGGATGCGCCAGAGGGAGGCGCGGGCCAATGCGTCCTGAGACAGGACGGGCGGAATTGTGAGCGGCAGGCGGGCGAAGAGTTCCTTTGCCCGGTGGCTGAGCGCCGCGAGCTCAGACGCGGTCTGTGCCTGGTACTCCACGAGCAGCGCACAGTGGTTGACAGGCGCGAACTGGGGGAGCGCGGCGCGGGACGTTGGATCAATGCGGGCCGCGCGCAGCGATGCAGCGTCCATGAGCTCAATGGTTGCCGGTCCGGTGGCGATGATGTCCACGAGCGCGTCGGTAGCGGCGCGGAGAGTGTCGAACACGAGCAGGGTTGTGGCCCCGAACTTGTGCAGCGGCACGGTGTTGAAGGAGGCTTCGGCGACGAAGCCAAGTGTGCCCTCGCTGCCAACCATGAGGTGGGCGAGGATCTGCACAGCCGTGTCGTGGTCGACGAGCGAGTTCAGCCCGTATCCCATGGTGTTCTTGATGCTGTATTGACGTGCAATTTCAGTGCCGAGCTCCGGTTCGGCGAGAATCTGCTCCCGCAGTGCCATCAGCGCGTGCCAGAGCCCAGGTTCGGTGGCGCGAAGCCTCTCGTCAGCGTCTTCGGCGCCGGTGTCGACAATGCTGCCGCTCGGTAGGACGATGATCGCTGAGCGCAGTGTCTGGTAGGTATTCTGGCGTGTTCCGCAGGCCATGCCGGAGGAGTTGTTGGCAACAACGCCGCCGATGGTGCAGGCGATCTCGCTGGCAGGGTCGGGCCCGAGTTTGCGGCCGTGGCGCAGGAGCCGGGCATTGACCTGGCGGACCGTCGCGCCGGGGCCCACCCGGGCGATGAGCCCATCATTTTCGATAGTGATGGAGCGGAAGAATTTGCGGGTATCGACGAGGATGTTGCCGGTTGAGGCCTGCCCCGACAGGCTTGTGCCACCGGACCGGAACGTCAGAGCTTCACCGCCGGATGTCGCGTAGGCGAACAGTGACGCGACTTCCCCGGCGTTCTTGGGGGTCACGACTGCACGCGGAGTCAGCAGGTAGTGGGATGCGTCGACGGCGGCAATGACCCGGTCGAAGGGGCTTGTTGTGACGGCTCCCTCGCGGGGGAGGGCAGCGCTGAGCCGGTTGCCCAGCCCGGTTTCCGGTCCGGTGAGAGCGGAGCGGGAGGCCAGGTTAGTGGCTTTCACGGCCCACCGCTTCCCCGCTGGAACCCACGAGGAAATCCAGGTCGGCGCCTTGGTCGGCCTGCATGACGTGGTCGACGTAGAGTTTCGCCCAGCCACGAGCGGGTGCGGCGTAGCCGGCCTCGCTGGCGGGGCTTTGAGTGCGGGCGTGCAGCTCCTCATCAGAAACATCCATGGTGAGGGTGCGGTTCTCGACGTCGAGGGTGATGATGTCCCCTGTGCGGACCAACGCGAGCGGCCCGCCTGCAGCGGCTTCAGGTGCGACGTGCAGGATGACGGTGCCGTAGGCGGTGCCACTCATCCGGGCATCGCTGATGCGCACCATGTCGCGGACGCCTTGTTCGAGGAGTTTGCGGGGGAGTGGCATGTTGCCTACTTCGGGGAACCCGGGGTAACCGCGCGGTCCGCATCCACGCAGGACGAGGACGGAGTCCGCGGTGACGTCCAGGTCCGGGTCATCGATGCGTGCTCGCAGGTCCTCGATGCTGTCGAAGACGACGGCGGGGCCGGTGTGCTGCAGCAGCTCGGCTGTTGCGGCGGCGGGTTTGATGATGGCTCCGCGTGGAGCGAGATTGCCACGCAGTACCGCTATGCCCGCATCCTTCATCAGCGGGGCCTCTCGGGGGTAGATGACAGTTTCGTCGTGGACCGGCTGGTCAACGAGATATTCAACGAGCGGGGTGCCGGTAACGGTGATGGGTTCGGGATACAGCAGGTCCTTGATCTGGGACAGGAGGGCAAGGACGCCGCCGGCGCGGTACAGGTCGTCCATGAGGAACGCGCCCGAGGGCTGCAGGTTTGCCATCACAGGGACCCCCGCACCGGCGGCATCGAAGTCCTCGAGGGTCAGGTCAATCCCGAGGCGCCCGGCGATGGCGAGCAAGTGCACGACGGAGTTGGTTGATCCGCCCACGGCGGCGACCGCGATGATGGCGTTGAGGAATGAGTCCCTGGTCATGACGTCGCTGGGGCGGCGGCCCTGCGCGACCATGTCAACGATGAGCCGGCCGGTGTCGTGAGACATCGAGAGCAGGCGGGCATCCGGCGCCGGGATTCCAGCGAAACCGGGAATTGTCATCCCGAGTGCTTCGGCGACCACCGCCATGGTCGAGGCGGTTCCCATCGTGTTGCAGTGGCCCTTGCTGCGGATCATCGATTGCTCGGACTTGATGAACTGGCTGTTGGTGATCGTGCCGGCCCTGGCTTCTTCACTCAGGCGCCAGACGTCGGTGCCGCAGCCCAGGGCCTTGCCGCGGAAGTGGCCGGTCAGCATCGGTCCGCCGGGTACGACGATCGCGGGGATGTTGACCGATGCTGCAGCCATGAGCAGCGCCGGGATGGTTTTGTCGCATCCGCCCAGCAGCACGAGCCCGTCGATGGGGTTGGCGCGGAACATTTCCTCCATCGCCATGGCGGCCATGTTCCGCCAGAGCATGGCGGTGGGCTTGACCTGGGTTTCACCGAGGGAGACGACGGGCAGATTGAGCGGGACTCCGCCTGCCGCCCAGACGCCCTGCTTGACTGAGTCGGCGACTTCGTTGAGGTGCATGTTGCAGGGAGTCAGGTCCGAAGCTGTGTTCGCGATCGCAATCTGGGGCTTCGTTGACTCAAGGGCGTCCTCGGGAAGCCCTCGGCGCATCCAAGCCCGATGGATGTACGCATTCCGGTCCGAACCGGCGTACCAGTCCGCGCTCCTTAAATGATCCACAATGTCCATTTCCTTTTTTGTTCTCGGTCCCTGGGGTTGGCTGATGGCTTCACGGCCGCCATGCGTCCTGCCAGTCGATGACCGGCATGCCGTTTTCGAAACGGATTTCCAGCCAAACGTGGCGGGCCCGTGAGGTGTCCGGGGCGTTGGCCTCGATGAAGGAGTCGAGTTCATAATCACGGTCGCCTCCCGTGAACTGTGCTTCGGTGGCCTGCCAACCGCGCCGGATCATGTCATCCGAGACATCGGGAAGCCATCGATCAGCAAGGGCGATGTGGCGGCCATCTTCAAGGGTCAGGACGGATGAGATTTGGGAGTGGAAGGACGTACCGGTCGCATCGTTAGGGTGAGGGTCCCCGAGCACGGTCCAAGGGCCGTGAAAATCATCCGCAACGGCCACCTCCGAACGGTTGGGAAAATACCAACTCGTACCTGACGTGATCAGGTAATGACGGCCCTCGTGACGAAAATATGCGGGTGCTTCACGAACGAGTGGCGGGTGTGGGTGGGGAAAATGCGTGGAGTACGTGCCCGTGACGTCAGTTAGGTCCTCACTGAGATCCGCACAGATGAGGTCAGAGTGGACACGCTCGAAGTAGTAGTAACCACGCCCCGACTCTGGGTCGACCACGATGTCAAAATCGCCGGCACTCATACCCAAAGGTTCAAACCCGGCCCGCGCCAACCGGTATGGCCCTTCGAACCCATCGGCTTCGTACACCCAGGAGCGCTGCACGCCATCATCGTGCATAACCTTTAACCAGCAAACGAACTTCCCGGTGGAGGGATGACGCACAATATGCGGGCGGTCCGTCATCGTTGCAGGGTAAAGAGGAGATTCTGGATCATCCGGTTCCGCCGGCAGGATGCTGCCAAGGTCGGTCCAGGTCAGCAGGTCTTGTGACCGATAAGCCCGGACCCCGCTGTGCCATCTGCCGGTAGCCGGTGTCGACTGGGACTTGTCTTCTCCGTACCAGTAGTACTCACCGTCCATCGCGAGGACGGACCCACCGTGGATGTGGATTCTTTTTCCTTCGGCGTCGTTCATAATCTCACCGGGACGAATCAGATCGGTCATCTATATCTCTCTCTTTTTCCTGCTGCATTGCAGTATTTCCTGTTGATCGCGGCAGTTGGTCGGCGCCTTGTGCGGCTCTCGGCTTGCCACGTTTGTGCAAAATCAGTGGTCCCCCCGCCGGGCAGTGTTCCGGCGGTCCTGCGAGCTGGTGACCGGTTAGGGCGGTGAGAGAGCTAGGACATGCGTCCGCTTGCTCAACTGCCAGCTACTGCTCGTGTCATTCGGCGTAGAAGCCGCGGGTTTTTCCGTCGATCAACGCATCTGATACGACCGACACTGTGTCGGTTAGCCGCAGGTCGTTGGAGGAACTTCCCACCATGATGTCCACTTCGCCGGCTTCCACACGCCAACGCATCTCGGCATCGAGGAACGCCAGTTGGCTGATGTCGAGGTTAAACTCGACCTGCTTCGACTGCCCCGCGAGCAGATCGAGCCGGCGGAAGCCCGCAAGCTCAAGAACTGGCCGCGAGACTGAAGCGATTTTGTCACTGACATAGAGCTGGACGATTTCGGTCCCTTGCCGGGTGCCGGTATTCGTGACCTTGAGGGAGATGACCAGCGTGTCGCCGGCGTCTACCTGGTGTCCCGAAAGGACCAGGTCCGAGTACTCGAACGTTGTGTAGGACAGACCATGACCAAAGAAGTACCGGGGCGTGTGAGGTGCATCGACGTAATCGGGAAATCCGATACTTTCACCTTGATGCCAGGCGGAGCCGTGCGGGTGATTGTGGTAAATCGGGACCTGACCGGCGTTGCGCGCGATGCTGACGGGCAGCCTGCCGCTGGGATTGTGGGCGCCCGTGAGAACATCGACGATCGCTTCGGCTCCGCCCTCGGCTGGACTCCACGCTTCCAGTAGCGCGTTCAGGTGTGTGTCCGCGGCGTCGCTGGACACCGGCCGACCGTCCAAGTGAACGCCAATTATCGGCTTGCCCAACTCGGCTAGCTTCGCGATGAGCTTGTCCTGACAGGACGGCAGGTTGATGTTCGTTGCATCAATTCCCTCTCCCATCGAAGCGATGGAAGCGGTGCCGTGCTTGCCTCCCAAGGTCACGAGCACGATATCGGCCCTTTTGGCGAGGGCGATGGCCTCCTCGTGTCCGGATTCGTCGTCGCCGGCAATTGGGTAGCCATAAGCCCACTCAACCTCCGTTTCGGGCATTCGGATGCGGAGCTCTTCGAGAAGGCTGCGGATGCCGGGTTGCTGCTGTTGCAGCAGTTCCTCAAAGACAGGACCCTCTGACGCCTCTATCGTTGTGCCCAAAACTGTGTCGGTGACGGCCCTCAAATCGTCGCTGCGTGTCGCCAGGCCAGCCATCGAGGAATTGACGGCCAGCTTTCCCTCCGCCATGGAGTAGTGCGTATAGCCGCCGAAAAAATACCTTGCACTCGCCGCGTGGCAGCCGATGACGGCAAGTGTGCGTACGTCAGTCCGCAACGGCAGTGCACCGTCGTTGCGCAGAAGCACCACCGACTCCCGGGACGATTGCACCGCGATGGCCCTGTCGGCCGAGGACTGGAATGAAGTGTCCCGGTCAGAAGGATCCGGAGCGAAGGGATGCTCGAACAGACCCATGCGGAATTTAGCAGTCAGCACATGGCGAACGGCCTGGTCGAGGAGCTCAACGTCAGCACGCCCTTCGGCAAACCAATCCCGCAGTTCAGGGCCAAAACCTTGGGGCACGTGCAGCTCAACATCCATCCCCGCGCCCAGGGCAGCCAAGCCAGCGTGTGCAGGGCTCTGAGCGACGTGCTGAACAGTGTGCAGGTTGCCCACTGCACCGTAATCGGAGACAACCAGCCCGTCGAATCCCATTTGTTCACGCAACAACACCTTGAGCAGCCGAACAGAAGCCGATACGGGCTCCCCGCCCACCGAGTTGTACGAAGGCATCACGCCGCGCAGTGCGGCAAGGGTAATTGCGGCCTGGAACGGCTTGCCATACACCTCAACCAGCAGCCGGTCCGGGATGTTGCAATGGGCTCCATGAATACCGCCTTCGGTATGGTGCGATCCAATGAAGTGCTTAGCAACTGCCTCCGTGCGCCGGCCGAATTCGTCTTCGGTCTGAAGCCCAAGTGTGTTGGCGACCCCGAGGGCAGCGGCAAGAGTGGGGTCTTCACCATATGTTTCACCCTGTCGGCCCATGCGCGGGTCCCTGGAGACGTCAAGGACTGGAGCCAGCGTGTGGGTGATGCCCAATGCCCGTTCCTGCCGGCCCACTATGCGACCTACTTCACGCTCGAGCTTTACGTCCCAACTGGCCGCGCGGCCAAGGCCCGAGGGGAAGCTCGTTGCTCCGGGAAGGTACGCCCCACATAGCCCTTCCATATGAAAAATCGCAGGGATTCCCCAGCGGGACCCTTCCATTGCTTCCAGCTGTACTTTGCGCTGGAAAGCTGTGACCTCGTCCAGAGTGAGGGCGGAGCGGGCTTCAAGACACGAAACTTCCCCGATTCCGTTCGGAAAACGTTCTCTGAAGTCCGATGTCTGCGTTATATCGGTAGGGAAGTAGCACGAAATCTGGGCCATCTTCTCATCGAGGCTCAGCTCCCCGGTAAGGAGTCCAGCCCGTTCCCCAGGAGCCAGCAGCGTGTTCATCCATGGATCTATCGTTGGGGCGCTCATGGGTATTCCTCGTTCCACCAGTCGTTGACCCGGCCGAGGTAGCTTCCGGGCCGGACAGCGGGCAAGACCGCCGCGCCGGACGACAGGGCGCCGGACTTCGAAACCTCGCACGAGATGTTGCGTGCAACGTTATACGTCACCTTAGCCGGTGCAGCGGTGCAGCGGCAAGAGGGCATTGAGATATCCCTTAGAAGGGGGCGACCGGAAGCCGTGGCGCTTTGGGGCGAACATCTTTGGCGGGTCGCCTCCAAAGTATTGACCGAATTTCCTGCCTGCCTGTAACCTCACTGAAACGTTCCATGGAGAACGTTCTCTAAAGCGCCGATGTTGACGTGGTTCCTCTTCGCGGCGCTCAAATCGAGGAGGATCATGAATATCCACAAATCGAAACTTCGCCGCGGCAGCACCGGCGTCCTCGCGTTGACGCTACTCGTCGGGCCGGGACTCACCGCCGCAGTTCCCGCTTCAGCGGACTCGTCAACTTGCTCATCGCTTGCAGGCGCAATGCAAGTCACCGCCGAATGCCTGGACCCTACGTACACAAAACCTGTCATTGACGGCGCCACGGACGAGTCGGTACCTGTGCCGCACCACCGTATACGAGGACACTTCGAGGGCACTAACATTCAGTTCAATATCTATTTCCATGCGCAGCAGGACAAAGCGCAGTGGCAGGGGAGGTTCTTCCAGTACACCTACCCAGCCGCATTTACGCCCGACCAAGACACTTCGAGAGCCGATGACCGCGCCATTGGGTTCGCCCTCGCCAGCGGCGGTTACGCCGTCCAGGCGGGGAACCCGTCCTTCTCTCTCGGGTACCGTCATACGGCGGCGGCCGCGAAGTTCGCCGAATCGCTTGCTGCCCAGTATTACGGTCGCGATCGATCCATCTCGGGGTACCTCTATGGTCCCAGTGGAGGCTCGTTCCAGACTATTGGAGCCGCCGAGAACACCAGCGGCGTCTGGCAGGGTTTCGTGCCAATGGTGCAGGCAGTTCCCCAGCCCACCAGTTACAACTTCCTCGGACGGTCTGCCGCGGAGCTCATCCTCGGGGATAAAGCAGACCGGATCCGGGCAGCACTGCTGCCTGGTGGCAACGGTGACCCGTACAGCGGGCTCGATGCAGCCGAGGCGGCGATGCTGAAAGAATTTCAAGCGCTTGGCATTCCCTGGAAGGGCTGGGAATGGCCCGACTACCTACTTGGCCGCTCCGAGCAGTACCCCAACGGCCTGGGCTCCAGCGCACCGCTCTCGTACGACCCCACCTACGCGGACGACTTCTGGAACGTAGATGGCTACCTCGGGAAAGAGGATTCCCCCCTGGGGGAACGAGTGCGCGCCGAACTGGCCAAGGCAGGCGACACCGTGTCGAACCGCTGGAATATCGCCAACAGATTTTACTACCGCTATCAAATCCCTCCCGCAACTGACGGCTGGATCGGACTTGACCAGTTCCGCAAGGCCGACGGAACTCCCCTCTACCCGCAACGGCCTGTCCGCGTTCCACAATCCGGCGCCGTTTCCGGGAACGCCAAGTTCAACGGCTCGGTCAAAGGTAAAGTCATAGCGGTCTCCAACCTGTACGACACGGATGCTTTGCCGTGGCACACCGACTGGTACCGCCAACGCATCACAGCCGCATTGGGGAATGCCACAGACAACACTTACCGCGTGTACTTCAATGACCACGCGGACCACCAGGACGCTCCGGTGACCGGCGAACGGGCTAAACACCTGGTCAACTGGTACGGCATGGCCGAGCAGGCCCTACGGGACGTCGCGGCATGGGCCGAATCGGGCGTAACACCACCTGCATCTACTCACTACAAGATCACAGATGCGCAGGTCGTCGTGCCGGACAACGCAGCAGCACGCGGCGGAATTCAGCCTACTGTTGACGTCAGCATCCAAGGAAAGGACGCAACAACCGTCAAAGCGGGCCAGACCGTCACCTTCCAAGCCAAGGCACAGGTACCACCCAGGGCAGGACAAATCGTCAAAGCTGAATGGGACCTGGACGGCGACGGCACCTACACTGATGCCCCACTCACCCGGACAGGGAACACGATTACGTTGAGAACGACAGCGACCTTCGACAGGCCCGGAACTTACCTTGTCGCACTTCGCGTGTCCTCCGAACGTAACGGAGACCCAGCTGCCCGGTTCGCACTGGCACAAAACCTGGACAGGGTCAAAGTAGTCGTCACACCCGCCGCCTGAAACCTCAGGGGGTAGCGGAATCACGAGGGTCGCCGCCAACCTGCGGCGCCTCGTGATTCCGCAGGGCTGGAGTTATACAGGCGTACCCTTGGACCGGAAAGACAAGGGGGACGAATGAGCGGTACTAAAGGTACAGGCGGACGCCGTATTACCATCGTCGATGTTGCCAGGCATGCAGGAGTATCCACAGCCTCCGCATCCAAAGTGCTTCGTAACGCCTACGGTGCAAGCCAGTCAATGCGGGATAAGGTGCAGGCCTCAATCGAGACGCTGGGCTACCGGCCATACGCTCCCGCGCGGGGGATGCGCGGGCGTACATTCACCATAGGCGTCGTCCTCTCTGACTTGGATAACCCATTTTTCAGTCTCATTATCGAGGGCCTGTCACGCGCGGTCCGTTCAAGATCTTACGAACTCTTTATCTCGCCCAGCGGCTACGAAGGTTCCCCGCAACAGATGGGGATCGAAGCGATGATTGACCACCAAGTGGACGGTCTCGTGCTCGTTGCACCGCTCGTAACCCCCGCCCACCTTGAGGTCATTGCGACCCAGATACCGCTCCTGGTTATTGGAAATCACAGCCGCAGCCAGGTCTTTGACAGCGTTGCCGCAGACGACCACCGCGGGGCACAACTTGCGGTAGACCATCTGGTGACGTTGCAACACCGGCGGATCGCATACGTTATGCGTGCAGGAGATCTAAGCGACGAGACGAGACCTGAGTCACGCCGCTTGACCGGCTTCAAGCACGCCATGCAAAAGCATGGGCTGTCCAGTGACTCGATGGTGCTGTTCGCTTCGTGGAACCTCGAAGGCGGCCGGGAGGCGGCCCGGCATGTAGATAGCCTGGCGTCCCCGCCGACGGCAGTCTTCGCCGGAGCAGACGTTGTCGCACTGGGAATGATCAATGACCTATGGGACCGCGGCTTATCCGTCCCGAGAACGTATTCATTGGTCGGTTACGATAACTCGCGGTCAGCTTCCCTGGGCCCCATTTCGCTGACTTCGGTTGATCAGTCTGGTGTCCGTATGGGCGAAAGAGCAGGGGAACTGCTGATCGAGCGTATTGAAGGTAGAAACCGGGCCAGCCATGAAACGTTCGAACCTCGGATGGTGAAACGAAACTCCACGGCTGCGCCAGCTCAACTCATCAAGTATGAGCTGACACCCGCAACGAAACTCTAACGTTCCGGCAGGTCCTACTGCCGATGAACCGAACGATTTCTGCTACCGCTGCTCTGGCCTTCACTGGCCGGCGGTCCACTTGTGCGGCGCGTAACCAGTTGGGGTGCCAGGACATAGTGCGCCGGCTGGGCACGGCCTTCGATGCGTTCCAGAAGAAGCCGGGCACTGTTTGCCCCGGTAAGTTGACCCGACTGATCCACCGTTGTCAGCGCAACTCTTCCGATCGCTGAGACATAGATGTTGTCGTACCCCACGACCGTAAGGTCTTCGGGAACTCTGAGCCCATGTTCCTCAGCAGCACGCAGTACACCGAGAGCGGCTATATCTGCTCCAGCAAAGATGGCGGTGGGGCGATCTATAGCCGAAAACGCCTGCAGCGCTGCTATATAACCGCCCGCCTCAGAGTAGGAGGTCTCAACGACGGCAGGTGCCAGGCCGTGCCGCAACATCGCCTCTTCGTAACCGTAACGTCGAGCTGTATGCGAAAGCACAAAGGGTTCAAGGCCACCCGAAGGCATGCTCGTGTGCACGATGCGTTTGTGGCCTAGTTTGACAAGGTAATCAACCATCAGACGGGCGCCTTGGTACTCATCGTCGACGACCGTATCAAATGCGTTGGCTGTGCCATGACGGGCCACGACCACGGTAGGAATCTTGGCGCCCAATTCCTCTAGCCATTCTGCCTCCATCCAAGGCGCAACGACGATTAACCCGTCCACTTGGCGGTCCATCAACGCCTCAATACTTCGCTTCTGGCGTTCTGGCGGGATACCCCCGACAATGACCACCTCTTGATAAGGGGTCGTTTGCAGCGCTTCCGTTATCCCCAGCACCACTTCCGGCTGGAACGGAGATTCCATCTGAACGATCATCACGCCTATGGTGTAGGACTTACCACGCATAGCGCGGGCTCCGGCATGCGGCCGGTAGCCGAGCTTCTCGATGGCCGCAGTTACGCGCTCGCGCATCTGCGGGCTCACACCTGATGCGCCTCTGATTACTTTGGAGACAGCGGAGAAGGACACACCCGCTTCACTGGCCACATCCTGAAGAGTGGACCTGCGCGGTTTATTGCTGGTGGTAATGGCGCCTTTGGGTGTCACCACCGAGCCCCTCTCGTAGATCCTTCACTAAAGGCAAGTGTAACCACAGTGGGCAACGTTGCACTAGAAAGCCAGCAAATGGAGGTGGGGAGCGTATCGTTCCGGAGGACCCGGAGCGGCTCGAAAACTGGCCGAAGGGCTGGAAGGCACGTGTTGGGGCATGGTCGCCACCCCACTTCTTGACGTCGTCGGTCGGTACTCTCCGGTACTCTGGACAACGTTGCACCTATGGGCGGGCGACAATCTAGACATATCTTCGGCAGCATGGCCATCCATTCCGAGACGTATGCCCCTTTGCCCCTGGTGTTGATCCCGGGAGCAGGCCGACAAAGAGTCGACGCTCTGTGCGCGGCGACCGCAGGAACCCGGATAACCGGGCGGTCGGATTCCGAACAGGTCTGCGGGACGTGCATAAGGCCGATCAGCCCCAGAGATATGCCGGCCTGGGGATCTGGTCACGTCATGGCAGCAAGCCACAACCTTTAGAGGAAGACCATGTTTCCAGGGAAAGAGCCGGGTAAAGCCGGAGTACGCGAACCAACGACAAGTTCGGAGGCGAAATTTCCGCTCGGCGGGCTTCTTGCCCTGTCCGCGGCTATCTTCGTCTCAATGGCGACTGAGTTCCTGCCAGGAGGGCTCATCCCAAATATCGCTGCCGAATTTGGGCTTAGTCCCGGCGAGGTCGGCAACCTCATTACCGTGTTTGCCTTAACCGTAATCCTCACCGCCGCACCTTTTGCAGCGGTTACCCGGCGGCTACCCCGCAAGACCATGCTCCTGATCGCTTTCGGGCTTATCGGGCTTGGCAATCTGGGGATGGTGCTTGCGCCTTCGTTCGAGTCGATGCTTGCTGCGCGAGTCGTTGGGGCTTGTGCCCACGGTGCTTTTTGGTCAGTGGCCGCTGCTTACGCAGCCCATATAGTCCGGCCAGTGCATCTGGGAAAGGCGACAGCAGTCATTGCTGCCGGCGGATCTGTCGCGGGAGTTGTTGGATTGCCTCTAGGCAATGCACTCGGACAGGCATTTGGGTGGCGGGTATCATTCGCCGGGCTCGCAGGGCTGGTTGTGATTGTCTTCTTCCTGATTGCCTGGCAGTTGCCGGCGGCCCCAAGCCTTAATGCGAGGACTGGGTTGGCCACGAGCAGGGTCTACCGGGACCGGTCGTGGCCGGCCGTCATGATGATCTGCCTCATTATTGTCCTGGCTGTCGGGGCTCAAACAAGCTTCGGAACCTTCAATGTACTTTGGCTGTTGGATGTCGTTAGGATCGCTCCACCGGCAGTACCGGTCCTGCTGTTTGTTGGGGGCGTGGCGAGTGCCCTTGGGGTGGCACTGATCGGAGCTTTCTACAACAAAATGCCCGGGCGGCTGTTCCTTGGATCGATTGCGGTTCTCGTTGTGCTGCTATTTGCCTTGCCGACCATCGCCCACTCACAGCTCGCTGTATGGGTCGTATCAGCGGTAATGGCACTGGTCTTCGCGGGAGTACCTGTGATGCTGCAGATTCGCATGATGCTGACCGCTTCGGCTAATCTCCGCAACCTCGCAGCCGCTCTTCAGACCACCGCATTTAACGTCGGCATCGGCGGAGGGGCTCTTTTAGGCGGGATTGCCATCGACCGCACCTCCTTGGGTGCCATACCCACATGGGCCGGCATAGCCATGGGCCTGGCCTTTGCTACTGCGGCTTTCTGGGAGTTAGCCGTGCACAGGCGAAACCGGCAGTAGAGACAGTTGGGGCTCCCTTGCAAAGTCCCGGACTTCCCGCCGGCGCTGAGGATGTCTTGACGGCTGTGAAAGTCACACGAACAGGTCGTAAATCATTCTTTATCAAAGACTTGTGCCGTGAGCCACTTCACGTATATCGTTGCACGAAATAACTCACGTATAACGTTGCACGCACCCGTAGGCAGCGCATCAATTGGTCAAAGGAGTCCGATGTCCCTTCCCAGCGCATCGACCGGCATAGTCTCCGAGCCGGTACCGCCGCGAGAAGAACCCCGCCCTCGAAGTCGAAGAAGCGCCATGTCCGTCGGTCGCAGCCTGTGGTGGCTTGTCCTGCCCGGTGGGTTCGTGTTCGCATACGTCGTACTCCTGCCCACTGTGCAGGGTGCATACTATGCGTTCACCGACTGGAACCTTTTGACGCGCAACCCGGAATTTATCGGGTGGGACAATTTCGTCGACAACTTCCGCGGGGACGCCGGGCCGGCCGCTCTTCGTACCCTGTTCATTGCGCTCGTGGTTGTAGTCGCCCAGAACGCGTTGGGCCTCGCGCTCGCTCTGTTGTTGAATGGACGCATTCTCGGTAGGGGTGTGCTCCGGACGATTATTTTTGCACCTATGGTCATATCGGCACTCGTGGTCGGGTACCTGTTCAAGTACATTTTTGGAGCACCCGATCAGGGCGCGGTTAACACGGCGCTGAAAGCATTCGGTTTACCGCAGGTCGATTTTCTCGGCAACCCAACATGGGCCTTGTGGATCATCGTCGGCGCGATCATCTGGCAGTTTACCGGGTCTTCCATGGTCATCTACCTGGCGGGGCTTCAAGGTGTTCCCGCCGAACTCGAGGAAGCAGCTTCGCTTGACGGCGCGGGCTACTGGCAGAGATTTTGGTTCATTGTCCGGCCACTACTGGCTCCCGCCATCACCATCAATCTCATGCTGGGACTCATCGGCGGGCTAAAGATCTTCGATCAAATTTTCGCTATTACCGGCGGCGGGCCGGGGGGGCAGACAGAGACCATTACAACCCAGCTCTACCTCCTGTTTTCCAAATTCGGCTATTACGGCCGGGCTGCAGCTCTCGCCCTTGTACTGGCCGTCGCCATCGGAATCCTCTCTTACATCCAGTTCCGCGTTCTGCGCCGTCAGGAGCTTAAGTCATGAAATCACCACTGGCTCTCCGGGTGGGAGGGAACGTTCTTGCCTACGGGGCAACCATCGTTTTTCTGATCCCGGTGTACATCCTTATCAACCTGGCTATACGGCCTGTCGGGGATCTCACCCCGGCAATCCTCCCCAGCGCAAACCCTACGTTCGACCACTTCATCACGGCTTGGACAGCATCAAGGCTTCCGGCATCGATCATCACCAGTGTCGTTGTAACTACCCTTAGCTGCCTTGTGGTGCTCGTCTTCGCGACAATGGCTGCATACCCGTTGGCAAGGTCAACTGCCCGCCTGTCGACTGCGACTTTCTACCTGTTTATGATCGGGCTTTTGCTTCCTTTCCAGCTGGCACTACTGCCCCTTTACTTTCAAATGCGCGATCTGCATCTCTTGGGGACCGTATGGTCACTGGTTATCGTCTACACCGGCGTGCAGATGCCCTTCTCAGTCTTCCTGATTACGACCTTCCTCCGGGCAAGCATTCCCCTGGATTTTGAGGAAGCAGCCCGCATCGACGGTTGCAGTAATCTTCAGGCGTTTTGGCATGTTGTGGTGCCGCTCCTCCGGCCGGCGCTTGGTACGTGCGTCATTCTCAATGGCGTAGGAATCTGGAACGACTTTTTCACGCCCCTCATCTACCTCTCAGGCAGCAAGCAGATAACAGTACCCATGGCTCTGTACCAATTCGTCGGACAGTACGTGAGCAACTGGCCAGTCATTTTCGCTTCGCTGATCATTTCCATAACGCCAATCCTTGCCCTGTATCTGATTTTCCAGCGCTACGTGATCCAGGGCTTTGCGGGCGGGTTGAAAGGCTGATCCAGCCGCACACAAGTGTCCGTCCCCGACGGCAAATGCACTACATCCCCAACTACAGAGATAGGACCAAGATCGATGAAGATCCAGCATCGAGCCGTTGCCATAGGCGCCGTCGGCGCCATGGCTCTCGGGCTTGCCGCATGCAGCGGCGGAGACAGCACCAGCACAGGGACCACGGGTGAAATCACCGGCACAGTCACGGGTGTTTTCGACTCACAGTACAAGGGCGCCCTGGACCCGATTATTGAGGACTTCGAGAAAAAGTATCCAGATGTCCAAGTCGAGATTGACTACCAAGGCGGTGACTTGGGCCAGGTTGTGCTGACCCAGCTGCAGGCCGGAACCGCACCCGACGTCCTGCTCGCTTTCCCCGGCGGGAACCCCAACGACATTTCATCCAACGTGGTACCGCTCGCGAAATCAGGACTGATCGCGCCTTTCGAGGCCGATTGGAGCAGCAAGATTCCCGACATTTGGAAGTCGGATGTTTCCTTTGAGGACAAGCTTTATGCCTTCCCCGGAGCATTGCAGCCACTCTCTGCCATTTACAACCAAACAGCGCTCAACAAGCACGGTCTCAAGACTCCCACAACGCTCGATGAGGTCTACAAATTCTGTTCCGATGCGAAGGCTAAGGGGGTATATGCATACGCTCAAGGTCTTGGTGACACTGCAGCTGGCCCTCAGATGCTTTCCTTCGGCCAAACTGCGTCCCTGATCTACGGTGAAAACCCGAAGTGGGATGAAGGCCTCGCGAGCGGTAAGTCGTCTTACCCAGGGTCCGGTTGGCAAACCCAGCTGGAAATTTACAAGAAGATGTCAGATCAGGGCTGCTTTGGCGACGGCGCCTTGGGCCGTACCCGCCAGCAGGGGGCTGATGCCGTTGCTCAGGGACAGGCTCTGGGCATTGTCGACGTAGGTGCCGTCCTCGCCGGTATCCATGCCGCAGCGCCTAACGATGAATTCGTTGTTGCACCGATGCCAGCAACTAACGAAAGCGCTTCGGTTACGGCATTGCCCGGCTACGTGCTGGCTTTGAATGCCCAAGCGAAGAACCCTGCTGCAGCCGCGGCCTTCCTGGAATTCGCCGGTAGCCCGGAAGAAGCAGCAAAGTACGCAAAGGGCTTCGATTCGGTGCCCGTCGTACCCAATGAGGGCTTTGAGCCCTCGCCACAGCTCTCCGAGTTCAACAAACTGGTGCAGTCAGGAAAGACCGCCCGTATCGCGACCCTTCAGCCCGAAGTCCAAACGACCCTTAACACTGGAATTCAATCGATGCTGCTCGGCAAAGATACACCCGAGAGTCTCACGCAAAAGATGCAGGACGCCTACAAGAAGTAGCCCGACTCGCTCCGGGGCGTCGCCACAGGGCGCCCCGGAGTTGTGCTGCCGTTTGCTCTATCTACCATTCCTTAGGAGTTTCATGCCACCCATCGTCACTGCTGCGCCGGGACAGCCCAAAGTTAACCACCGAGCGGTGGCCTTGGGTGTCCCCTCAGCATCCCCTCGCATCAGTTGGGCGGCAACCGCCCAGGCAATCGGATATGAAGTGGAGTCGACATCAGCAGAGGGCAACGTTTGGACTTCTAAGGTAGCTAACGAGGCCTACCTCGGTACGGACTGGATCGGGCCGGCACTCCAATCCAGGGCCAGGCGCATTCTTCGGGTCCGCGCAATTCTCGAGTCAGGATATTCCGCCTGGTCCAAGCCAGCGGAAGTAGAAGCCGCACTGCTCGAAGTGGAGGATTGGACCGCGTCCTTCATCGAGGCACCGATAACTCAAGCTGGGCGGCCCGTCTTTCGGCGCCGCTTTCAAATTCCAGGCGACATGGATAGCGCACGGCTGTACATCTCCTTCCATGGAATCGGCGTCACCCGGATCAACGGCCACAGAATAGGCGACGACGTCCTCGCGCCAGGGTGGCAGCACTACCCCACCCGGCTGGCTGTGAACGTCTACGACGTGACCCAGCACCTGAGCCAGGGAAACAATCTGATTGAAATTGAACTCGGCGATGGCTGGTGGGCCGGCTACCTCGGGTTCAACGGGCTGCAGAACATTTACGGTGACAAGCTAGGAGTGATTGCTCAGCTCGAGACCCGCAAGGGAACTCAGCTGGAGACCGTGCTGTCCACTGATGCGCAATGGGCGTGGACACACGGTCCGACTCTCGCTGCCGACTTGTACAACGGGGAAACGTTCGATGCGCGGCAGATTCTGCCTCACGACTCAGACATCAGCGATGCGGGGCGTTGGTTCCCCGTCACCGTGGTATCCGACGAGCAAACGCAAAGACCACTCCGATCCATTGACGCACCCGCCGTCCGCAAGGTCGAAGAATTGTCACCGCACCAGATATTCCAGTCGCCAAGCGGCCGTCTGCTCGTCGACTTTGGCCAGAATTTGGTCGGCTGGCTACGTCTGACAGCCGAAGGCCCGGCAGGAACGGAAATCCAAATCCGGCATGCAGAGGTCCTCGAACACGGGGAGCTAGGGGTCAGACCCCTCCGCGCAGCGGAAGCAACTGACAGATGGTTGCTCGCAGGAGACGGCAGGGAGACCTGGGAACCATCCTTCACCTATCACGGCTTCCGCTATGCAGAGATCAGCGGCCTACCATCGGAAAGCCTGCAGCCCGAGGATGTCCAGGCTATTGTCGTCAGCTCGGACCTCGAACGGGCGGGGTGGTTTGACTGCGACCATGCGGACCTCAAGCGGCTGCATGAGAACGTGGTCTGGAGCATTCGAGGAAACTTCGTATCAATTCCCACCGATTGTCCCCAGCGGGACGAGCGGTTGGGATGGACGGGCGACATCGCCGTCTTTGCCCCCACAGCCTCCTATCTGTTCGACAGCACCGCGTTCCTCAACTCCTGGTATGAAGACCTTGTGTCCGAACAGCAGGACGATGGGCTAATCCCGTACTTTGTACCCTCCCTGCCCTTCCCCCAGGAACTTGCCGACAATCCGGTCTTCAAGCACACTCACACCGCGGTGTGGGGTGATGCGGCCACCCTCGTTCCGTTCGCCCTCTACAACGCAACGGGTGATGTCAATATCCTGCGCCGTGCATTTCCAACGATGAAACGGTGGATCGACGGCGTCGCCGCCCTGGCTGGTCCTTCCAAAGTCTGGGATCAAGGATTCCAATACGGGGATTGGCTCGATCCGACCGCCCCAGCGGAGGAGCCTGCCCATGGCGCGACAGACCCGTCGCTTGTGGCGACAGCGTACTTCGCGCATTCTGCCAGGCTTGCCGCACGCGCTGCTGAACTACTTGGTTTTGAAGCGGAACATGAGCGGCTCCAAGCGCTGCACAATGACGTTGTTGGCGCGTTCAGGCAGCGGTTCGTAACAGGGGCAGGTCTATTGACCAGCGATTCACAAACTGCGTACGCAATTGTCATCCAGCTGGATCTCTTGGATGCGGAAACTGCACGGGAAGCTGCGGCCGCTCGACTTGTCGAGCTCGTCAGGGAAGGCGGACACAAAATCGGTACAGGTTTTGTTGGAACGCCTCTCATCCTCGATGCACTCACTTCGGCCGGTGCACTGGAAGATGCTTACAAGCTCTTAATGCAGACTGAGCTTCCATCGTGGCTGTATGCCGTTGAACTGGGTGCAACCACTATCTGGGAACGGTGGGACAGTATGCTCCCCGACGGTTCCATCAACCCTGGCGGGATGACATCATTCAACCACTACACCTTTGGAGCCGTGGCCTCTTGGCTGCACTCTACGGTGGGCGGCTTGTCCTCCCTCGCCCCAGGATGGACGCGCATCCGGGTGGCTCCCCGTCCTCATGCTGCGATCTCGCAGGCCTCTACAGCGCACATCACGCCAGCGGGTCGCGCAGCCGTCGCATGGAACATTGAAGCAGGCGTCATGACACTCAAGGTGACGGTTCCGCCCGGCACGCGTGCTGACGTTGATCTCGAAGGGTTTCCGCTCCAAGAGCTTCCACCCGGTGACCATGTCATTCGAAGGCCATGGCCGGCGACAGACACTGAAGACGTCGCAGGATGCTCGTCCGAAGAAGCATCCCTAAGCCCTTCTGCGTCACGGTAATCCATAGAACACGTGATGAACTTTCAACTCCGATAGACACGAGGACTCACATGAGCGATTTTAGCGGGCTTGTAGCCGTAGTTACCGGCGGCGCATCAGGCATTGGCGCCGCCGTCGTGAACAGACTCACCGAAGGCGGTGCGCAGGTCGCTGTGCTGGACCTTAGCGCCTCCAGCGGCGGGGCACCATACAGCGTGCAGGCGGATGTGTCTGATGATCGTTCTGTCCGAGCGGCAGTGGGCGCGGTCGTGGCCAGGTTTGGTCGAATTGACATCCTGGTGAATAACGCGGGCATCGGCGCTGAGGGGCACGTCGGCGACAACACTGATGAGGAATGGCACCGGGTGTTCGACGTGAACGTGCTGGGTCTGGTGCGTGTGAGCCGCGCGTGCCTGCCGTATCTGCGATTGTCCCCGGCGGCAGCCATAGTCAACACTTCCTCCGTGGTCGCAACGACGGGGCTACCTCAGCGGGCCCTCTACAGTGCCTCCAAAGGAGCGGTGCTGGCACTGACGCGTGCCATGGCATCTGACCATCTACACGAAGGCATCCGCGTTAACTGCGTCAACCCGGGTACCGCTGACACGCCCTGGGTCGGGCGGCTGCTCGCGACCGCGGAGAACCCTGCAGCGGAGCGGGCAGCGTTGGAGGCGCGTCAGCCTCACGGCCGCCTTGTGACCCCGGAGGAGGTAGCCGATGCGATCGCCTATCTGGCGAGCCCCCGCTCGGGTTCAACGACCGGTCTTGACCTGGCAGTGGACGGCGGGATGCAGGCGCTCCGTCTCCGGCAGCCGCAGTAGACCGAGGTGCAGCAACTTGCAGGCCTGTAGCGGTTGCAAAGGACTACTCCAGCCCCATCTTCGGACCAAGTCGGCTAGCACTTGGAGATGTGGCTCTGGGAAGCCGGCGAAAGCCCGGGTGAACCTCACTGTCGGCTCCCTCGCTGGAACGAGTTGCGCCTCACCGGCGAATTGTCGCCAAAGCCGGAGAGGGCAGGAGGAGGCCGCGAGCCCGACAGCACGTCGTGCTCCGCCGCTGCCACTACTGCAACAGACCAAAAGAGCGGACAGATGCGCCAGCCCAAGGAGACAAGATGAAGCAAGGAGAAGAGCCTCAAGCGGGAGTTTCAATTCAGGACATCAGTGTCGGAGACAAAATCCTAGCCTGGCACAACGGAAAGGTGTACTTCCGCGGGGTGGTTGTTTCAACTGTAAGGTCGCTCGGCCTGATCTCCATTAAATGCGCCGAGAAAGGTGTTGTGCGGCTGATCGACACTACCGTTCTCACTGTCACCAAAGTTGATCTTCCTGATAGCCGCCTAAGCGTGCATGCGTTGTTCCTCCAGCCATAAGGAATGCCCACATGTGCGCCGCCTTAGCTTTGAGCGGAGGATCCGCATCTCAAACCACCTGCTTGACGATCTCCCGACAACGCCTCCAAGAAGGCTCATTCTGCGATCAAATAATGAGGGGGCTCGACGAACCAGAAATACCCATGATCAAGTCCGGTGGATACCGCCCATTCAGCAGAGGCAGGACTTCGAGTTTAGAACTCTCCTCACCCAGCTGGTCTTGCGCGCATCCACTTATACCGCGGCCGGGTTAGCGGGCCCGTAAACGGGCGACTGGTTGGGTGGCAGATGCTCGACAAACGGATCGATCAGCGTCCCGTAACTCTATGGAAACCGATCCCGCTTGGCCTGATCAACATTGTGGGTAGGGCCCCGCTGAGTCGATGTCAGATAGATGGAAGGCGCTGCGTTACTGAAGGCGGCGGGGAGCATTCCTGCGCTGGTGTTCTGACCGGGCCGGGCCACTGATTGAAGTCGCTTCTCCGTTCGCTGCATTCTTATCAAGCAGGTAACAGGCGTCGTCAGTGCGCGCCCGCGGATGAGGCAACGCCCCGCGATTGCTTGGTGTGATCAGCATCGAGGACGGTTCATTTCTCTTGGCTGAGAGCGGGGCTACTGCCATCATCACAAACCCGGAAGGTGCCATGACCAGGCCGACGGCGAGCAGGGATTGTCCCAGGCCGTAACCTGTAGTCTTGGGCAGCTGGATAATCTTCGGCAACGCGGGGGACATGGAGAACATGGCGAACGCGACGACGAGGGAGGCGATGTTGAGGCTAAGGGCCAGTTTGAACCGCCTGCACACCCCTGTTTTTCGTAGGTAATTCAGCCTCAGAGGTTAGCGTGGCCCGGTAGGTTGCCCAGTGCCGCGCTGTGGCGTGCAGGGACGCGGACGGGATGGGTTGTTCGCTGGGGTCGGGTACGTCGAGGCGGTCGGTGTAGTAGAGGCTGGGGACTCCGAGACGTGTTTGTGCCGAGGTCCAGCTTTGGTAGGCGGCTTGGCTGGGCAGGGCCCAACCGTCGGTATCGATTAGCAGTTCCGGACATGCAGATGTGGCGACGCGGGCCCGGTGAATCATGGTGTCGATGACGCCGGTACCGGGCCTGTTGTTGGGTGGTTCGTTGTGGCCGCCTGGCTGGTCGAGCATAAGCACATCCTTGAGGCGGAGCATGTCGGTGACGTCGCGGAAGCCGGGGTCCGGGGTGTGGGTGATCACGAGGGCGTCGGGGTTGATCTTCTTGATGGCTTGGTAGAGGACTGCTAGCAGTTCGTGGAGCAGGTCGATGCCCCATGATGGCCCGGCGTGGGTGAGGGCGGAGCCTGAGGGGGTGGAGGCGGTGAAGTCTATTTTGATTCCGTCGGCACCGAGCTCGTCGATCATGGTCCGTGCTGCTTGCTGGATTAGTTTGCGCCCGGCGGGTGATTCGGGGGTCGAGGGCGACGGGCTGACCGGTGTGGTCTCGGACGCAGGCTTCCCCAACGTCATGACTGCCATTCCAGCCCACGAGGATGACATCTTCAGGCCCGCCATCCACTACACGGCCAAAAACACCTGGTTGAACGACCCGAACGGACTCGTCTACCACGAGGGTATCTACCACCTGTACTACCAGAACAATCCCTTCGGGAACGTCTGGGGCAACATGTCCTGGGGCCACGCCACCTCGTTGGACCTGGTCAACTGGGACGAGCAGCCTGTGGCCATCTATAGCTCCGTTCAGGACGGGGTCGTTCAGCGGGCGGCGACGTTCATGTTTCTGGAGGCCTGGACAACGGCCCTGGCAATAACAAGGTCCTCCCAGGACATTCCTGAGCTCTTGAACAGGACGGGCCGGTTGGGATCGAGGTGCACGGCCCCGGTAGCAACGTCCTTCATCGGGATCAGCTCGTCTGCGGATAGGGTTTCTTCGGCAATGGCCAGGATGATATCGCCTGATTCCCGTAGGGCGGTCTGGATGTCTTCAACGACCACCTGCGCGCGGCCGCACAGTGCGGCGTCGACTTCCCTCACGTGGGGTTCGTGTGAACCGACCGCAACGACAATGGCATCGGTCCGCAGTAGGGAGGAGTCGAACAACGGTTCGCTTGCGGATGTTGCGCACACGATGACATCGGCTGCAGCCACCGCGGACGTCGCCGCCGGCGAACCAAGCTGGACAACCTCGTCTGCAGCCTGCGGCAGGCTGACCCTGTCGGGGTTGCGGACTATGTAGGTGACGCTTTCGATGTCCCTGCGCCCATCCATGACGTCCGTGATGGTGTCCACATGCCCCACACCCTGTTGGCCGGCACCGAAGACGGCCAACCGTAGCGGAGTGGAACGCTGGATGAGAACGGGGAAGATTCCGGCGATGGAAACCGCAGGCGTCCGCAGCGTCGTCAGAGCGGTCCCATCCAGTACGGCTTCGGGCGTGAGTGTCCGGGCGTCAAAGATCAGGTAGAGCGCCTGGATGCGTGGCAGGTCAAGGCTCGGATTGTTCGGGGCCACCGTAGCTACCTTTACGCCGGCATGGCCTGCAGCTTCCGCCGGCATGATCAGGAACTGCCCCTGGCTCAGAGGGACGATCCCGCGGGCAGAGTCCTGGGCCGGGTCCAGGCCAGCGATCAAGGAGTCCGTAATGGCCGCAGTTGCTTGAGCCGGAGTGATAAGACTGCGGACCTCCGCTTCGGGAATGAAACTAAGCTGCACGGGCTTCACCGCGGTTCAAGTTGGTACATGGGCGGTTTTGACTTGGCGATGTCTTCAAAAGTGTTCTACCCGTCTGGGAGGACCCCACCGAGGGGACACATTGGATGGTTGCATGTCGTCGGCCGTGGAAGTCGAGGAAATGCAGGGACGTAAGCGGTGGGGCCAGAGCGAAGTCAACGACCTTGTCGACAGTGACGGCAGTTGCTACGTAGTTTCCCCACCGCCTTAGTGAGGTATTACACCCAATAGTAAGTGGTAGCACGCATTTTCGCCAGCGTCCGTTCAACTGGCTGACCGGAGGATGCGACTTTGGGGGATCCTCTTGCGCCCATGGGCAGTTAAGGTACGACTGAAGACGAGGACTTTCCGCCGCGCGGCCTCGAAAGTAGTGGCGCTCCCGCTGACCCGTTGACGGGTTGGCCCTAAGAGGGTGCTCTGGGGGACCATCAGGGGATGTCCAACCATGCTTTTGCCTGGAGCAGGCAAGGTTGTGGCAAAGGCCGTAAGTTGCCGGGGCAAAGTTGTAATCGCCGCTGTTAGACCGGCGACACCCACGGCAACGGGGAACTTCTGAAATCACAGGAACGGGGAGGGGGCTGGATATGGGACTGCGCATCCCCTCGCCCTTCACCGCTAGGCCTGGCTTAGTTCCTCAAGCCTCCCGGCCCAAATGCCGCGCACGTGACGCATATGGCTCTGCATGATTTCGGCGGCCCGACCGGCGTCGCCGGCTTCCATCGCATCCAAGAGCAGCCCATGCTCTTTCGTTGATTGCACGAAGACATCGGTGCCAGCGAGCTTGTCCAGACCAAGGAGCCTGCTCTGGTCCCGAAGGGAGCCGATGACGTCCAGGAGCTTGGGATTCTTCAGGGTGGCAAGAACGGTGAGGTGGAACTCCCGGTCGGCATCCACAAATTCTTCCCATTCGCCTGCTGCCGCAAATGCATCGGTTCTGCGGCACAGCTTGCGCAGAGGTGCGAAGTCAGGAATCAGGGACCTCTCGGTGATTTCGCGGACCGACGACACCTCGATCATGGCCCGGATCTGCACTATGTCGTCGAGTTCCTTGTTGGAGGGCTTCCGGACAAGGAACCCTCGGTTGCGCTTCATTTCGATCAGCCCCTCCTTTGCAAGGTCATGCAAGGCCTCACGAACGGGGGTGATGGAAACATTGAGCCGCTCCGCGACGGCGCCGATGGAGTGCATGGATCCCGGTTCCAGGCGTCCGGAGACGATTTGGGACCGGATAATTCTCACGGCCTGCTCTCGGAAGCTTTGGGTCCGCACCTCATCGCCCGCACTCTCATTCCACGTCAATGCTGTCGCCATGTTTCCTCCTGAAGTGCCCGTAAGGTTTCAGACCCAATTCTACGCACCAAGGCATGGCTCCGCGAGGCCTCCCTGATTTCGGCCTCTGACTGTTTTGCGACAGCCGCATACTCCAGAACCATTGTCCGGTAATCAAGGAGCTGGCCCTCCTTAGCTGAAAACCAGCAGGGCCAAGGAAACTGTTCGCGAAGTCAACCCTAAACACCTTTTCCTAGTAAGGTATTACACCGCAATGAATGTTATGCTGGTCCGCAAGAGATCTGCGTCACACCTGGCAAATCCCGGACTAAAGGAGTTTCAATGGCTGTTTCCACCCTGCCAAAGCAGATGGTTAGCCTTAGAGGAGTTTCGAAGAGCTATGGGGACAAGGTCGTCTTCAGCTCAGTAGATCTGGACGTTGCCCCCGGCGAGGTTACGGCCATGATCGGGCCAAGTGGGGCTGGCAAGAGTACTCTTCTTCGCTGCATCAACATGCTTGAACGCCCCGACGAAGGCGAAATCACCATCGGCGGAAAGACCATTTCGGCCGGTAAGAGCGCTTCGCTGAAGGAGATCGAGGCCCTGCGGCGCAAGGCTGGAATGGTCTTTCAGCATTTCAATCTGTTCCCGCATATGTCTGTCCTGCAGAACGTGTCCTTTGCCCAGCAGCGCGTTTTGAAGCGCAGTAACGCAGAGGCTGACAAGCGCTCCCGCGACCTGCTGGACCGGGTTGGCCTGGCCGATTTTGCGGACTCCTACCCGGCCCGCTGTTCAGGCGGACAGCAGCAGCGCATCGCCATCGCCCGGGCACTGGCAATGGACCCGGAAGTCATGCTGTTCGATGAACCTACCTCATCCCTGGACCCGGAAGTGGGCCTTGAAGTTCTGGCTGTGATGAAGGAACTGGCCAAAGAAGGCATGACCATGATCGTCGTGACCCACGAGATGGCCTTCGCCCGCGACGTATCGGACCGGCTGGTCGTCATGGCTGACGGGGCGATCATTGAACAGGGTGACCCGCACAAGATCATGTCCAATCCCGAGCACCCGCGCACGAAACTGTTCCTGCGTGCCGTGGTGGGACGGTAGCCATGGAACATCTGCAGGCAGTTCTGCTGGGTGTCCCGCTGACACTGGTCATCACCTTCTCATCTCTTCTCATCGGTGCGGTTGTTGGTGTCCCGTTGGTCCTCGGGCTCAGGTCACGCCAAGTCGTGCTCCAGTTCGTCTCCCGGGCCGTCATCGATCTCCTGCGGGGCATTCCTGCCGTCGTCTGGCTCTTCGTCATCTATTTCGGCGTGAGCATCGGAGCCTTCCATTTCGAAGCCACGACCGCGGCCATCATCGGACTTGGCCTGGTCTCTGCCGCGTACATGGCGGAGATTTACCGGGGAGGAATCTCTGCTGTACACACCGGGCAGTGGGAGGCGGGAAGCGCCCTCGGCGTAGGCCGCTGGGGAATTTTCAGCCGAATCATCGGCCCTCAGGCATTTAGGGTTTCGGTTCCCTCAATGACGTCCTACGGGATCAGCCTGATCAAAGACTCCTCCTTGGCATCCACTATCGGGGTTACGGAAATAGTATTCATGACCACCCAGGATGCCCGATCTAACGCGGGAGGGCTCCCCGTTTATGTCATCGCCGCTCTCGTGTATCTGGCCCTGTGCATCCCGCTGGCGCTTCTCGCCCGTCGCGTCGACGCCATCCTCCGGAAGAAGGTTTCCCGATGAATTTCCTGGCCGAATGGTCTGCTTGGTTTCCTACCCTGCTGGAGGGGCTCTCCCTGAGCTTGCAGATCACCGCAATCAGTCTGGTCGCAGGACTGCCCATCGGGCTACTGCTCTCCCTGATGTCATCCAGCCGCCAGCCGGCGGTACGCGTTGCCTCGATCGCCTTGGTGGAGGTCGGCCGAGGGGCGCCGACCCTTGTCGTCCTCCAGCTCTTCTACTTTGGGCTGCCCAGCGCGGGAATCACACTCTCCTCCTTCACCTCGGCCTGCGTGGCGCTTGCCCTGAGCACGGCGGCGTACACCAGTGAAATACTCCGCGCCGGACTGCAGGCAGTACCCACCGGCGAAACCGAAGCCTGCCAGACACTCGGCGTTTCCCCCCTGGACACCCTCCGCTTTGTCGTCCTTCCCCAAGGGTTAAGGATCGCCCTGCCCGCCCTCATGGGCTTCGCAATCATCATCTTTCAGGCCACATCCCTGTGCTTCACCATCGCGGTGCCTGAACTGCTCAGCCAGGCCTACTCCATAGGTTCTTCCACCTTCAACTACCTCAGCGTCCTCGCTCTCGCTGGCCTGATGTACGCCATCATCACCATCCCGGCAGGGTGGCTCGTCGGCGGCATGGAAAAGAGAATGTCCCGTCACCTCGCCCACGTCCACTGACCGCCCGGCGCCCACATCCTTCTCCCTCAACCCCCTAGGAACTCCCATGAAAAAAGCAGCACGGAACCTTTCCATTGCAGTCCTCGCCCTGGGCCTGGCAGCTTCAGCGACTGCCTGCAGCCGCAATGCCGAGTCGACTGTCTCCAGCGACTGCAAGCCCAAGCATCAGTTCTCCACCGTCGAACAGGGCAAGCTCACCGTCGGTATCACCGAGATCCCGCCCTACAGCTACACCAAGGACGGCAAGCCGGCCGGAGCCGACGTTGAGCTCATTACTGAATTCGCTTCAGAAAACTGTCTTGAACTCAAGACCGTTCCGCTGGCATACGTCGCTGCCGTCCCCTCGGTGCAGAACAAGCGCATCGATCTGACCGTTGGCGACTGGTACAGGACCGCGGCACGAACCAAGATCGTGAACCTTTCCGCACCGATCTATCTGGACGAACTCGGCGTCATTTCCCTGGACGGTCTGACCAACATAAACGACCTGAAAGGCAAACAAGTCGGAACCGTCGACGGCTACTTGTGGGTCAACGACTTGCGGAAGATGCTGGGCTCGGAGCTGAAGGTTTACCCTTCCAGCGTCGAATTAAAGCAAGACCTTGAGTCAGGGCGTATCGACGTTGGCGTAGATGCCTACGGCACGGCCCTGTACAACTTCCCGGAGGAGTCGAAATTCAAGGTCACGACAGTGGAACCGGACGATCAGGTCGCCGCCACGGTCGAACCGGCCCAGTCAGCCTTCCCGTACACGAAGGACAACGGCGAGCTCGGCAAGGCCCTGGACGGGACCATCGAGGAGAAGCGGAAGTCTGGTGACCTCGTCAAAGTACTGGAGGAAAACGGCTTGCCGGCAACCTCTGCTGAAGTCGGCGAACCGCGGCTCATTCCGTAAACCGCCCGTCCCCAGAGCTCTGTCAGCGTCCGCTTGCGGAGCTCTGGGCTGGAGGAAACCTTCCGCTCAGCCGCATCGGCATGTTATACAGCGCGATCACGATCGACAGAGGACCCGGAATCATGAAAACCATTGTTATCGGAGCAGGAGCCATCGGCCTGTCTTCAGCGTATTACCTTCGTAAGGCAGGGACAGAGGTCACCGTCGTGGATCAGGCCGAGCCCGGATCCAAGGCCTCCGCGCACAACGCCGGCTGGGTCGTGCCCAGTATGTCGGTGCCCGTGCCGGCACCTGGCATGTTGCCCCAGGCATTGAAGTGGATGACCCGGCGGGACAGCCCGCTATACGTCACTCCCAGCCTGAATCCGCGCTTCCTGGGATTCATGCTTGAGATGCTTCGCAACTGCACGCCCGTCCGTTTCGAGGCAGGGCTGGAGGTCCTTGCTCATCTGAGCAGCGACACTCTTCAGCTATTCGATGACATGGCCTCGGACGGAGTACTCTTCGAATCTCACACCGACCCCCTGACAATGCTCTACACCAACAGCGAAAACCTGCAGAAACACGCCACAGAGCTGGAAGAAATGGAAGAACACATTCCTGGATTTAAGTGGCGAACGATTCCAGGCAACGACCTTGTCAATGAGTGCCCATTCGTTAGAAAGGGTCTTGCCGGAGGTCTTCAAACGTTCGGCGACAGATCGTTGGACCCCGCATCCCTGACCCGCGGACTTACAGCAGCCTGCCGACGCGACGGAGTCGATTTCCGCATAGGTCACCCTGCCAAGATACGCATTGCAGGAAACGGTTCTGCCGAGGTTGAAGTCGGGGGAGAAGTACTTAGGGCCGACAAGATCGTCGTGGCGGCTGGTGTCTGGACAAACAAAATCCTCGCCGATATCGGCGACCGCGTCTCTCTCCTGTCAGGTAAAGGTTACGGCTACGACCTGCCGCTGAAGGCCGGAGGTCCGCAGTTCCCGATGTACCTCGCCGAAGCCAAAGTTGCCATAACCCCTCTAAGCGCAAAAGTGCGCATCGCAGGCAC
The DNA here is from genome assembly GCF_050847375.1 of Arthrobacter sp. G.S.26. Taxonomy (NCBI): domain Bacteria; kingdom Bacillati; phylum Actinomycetota; class Actinomycetes; order Micrococcales; family Micrococcaceae; genus Arthrobacter; species Arthrobacter sp. G.S.26. Next base: position 95,287 of record NZ_CP193753.1, read on the forward strand.
CATGGGATTCGGCGGAATCAACGAGCAAATCAACCGAGTGCGCGCCCAGGGCCTCCTCACCAGCCTTCCCAGGTACTTCGAAGACTGGCCATCCATCACCACCCCACCAGAGCCCTGGACCGGTCTTCGTCCCATGACCCCTGACGGGCTCCCAATCATCGGGACCTCACGCAAGCGCTCAGACGTTCTCATAGCCACCGGCCACGCCATGCTGGGCGTAAGCCTGGCACCCCCCACAGGGAAACTGATCGCCGAAATGGTCACCGGTGAAAACGCTTCACGTCATCTTTCCAGCCTCGCCGCCGACCGCTTCCGGCTCTGAGCACACCACCAATCCCCACGCGCTTTTACAGACTCTTCCAGCCGAGTACAGCGTGGAGTTCGTCCGGGCGTAACCGCCCAGGTCTGGTAGCGGGCCAACTACCTATCTCTGTGGATGGGGCTTCCCCGCAGGCCACATAGGCCCATCCACACGGCCGCCATCGACCAAAGGGTCTCTTCAGGGTTCCCAGGGAAATAGATTCTTGTTGTAGCTAGCAGTGGGCTCGTGGTCCCGCTGGGATGATTGTCATCTACGCATTCAACCTGAACCGGAAGGACGAGCCTTGTTAGAGCCTACTTTGGCGGCTGATGATGCTGCCAGCTTGATCTTCAACCTGGCTGATTACCGTGTCAACCGCGCTGCTGCTCCTGGACGGAGCACTCCACATCACGGTGGAGACTACGTTCCCGCCGGGCTGTTCGAGTTGCGGGGTGATCGCTGCCCGGGTGAAGGAGTGCCGTTGCCAGCGGCTGCGTGATGGACAAGTACTAGGCATTGTGGCCTGCCGCGGCAGCGAGGGCGCCGGGGACTGGCTGTTCGTCCGGCGCCTTCAGTGGCGCCTGGGGGTGCAGGTCGTTGCCATCGACCCGTCAGGGGCGTTCCGGAAGGCGTTGCTGATGTGGTTTCCGCGCACCGCCGTCTCGGTCGACGCGTTTCACCTTGTCAAGCTCGGCATCGACATGCTCGCCGAAGTCCGGCCGCGCCTCACCCAGCAAGTACATGGCCGACGGGGGCGCTCCATTGACCAGTCTGGGCCAACCGGCGGCTGCTGTTGCGGGCCGAGGACAGGCTCTCGGACCGGGCACGGGACAGGCTCAGCACGGTCTTCGCGACCGACGATGCCACGGGAAATTGCAGGCGGCTTTGGTGGTCAAAAGAGCATCTCCGGACGCTGCTCGCCACCGGATCCCTGGCCGACGCTGCCGCCGCGGAAGACAGAGCCCTGCGTCGAGGGCCGCCGTACGCAGCGAGCGGCCAGCCCGGCGGGGGCAAACCATACTAAACACGCTGCTGGCCGACGCGCCGCCGACCTCGTTCTGTTGCTCGCTCATCGCGGCCCGCTGCCCCACTTTTCGGTTGTCACACCCGGGGAACGCCGCTATCCAGGCGCGCTTTGTAGCAGCCAGGGGCCAGCCGCGTCAAGGAGATACCGACCTGGTCAGCCATCGCCGCCGGCATCAGGAAATCCGCCGCTTCATTCAGGGTTGCGTCCAGTTCCCTCCGGGTGTGAACGGCTACGGCGATACAACCGTGTGCAGTGTGCATGGTGATGAGTCCTTACTCTGAGGGCGGTGATCAGGTTTTTTGGGCACGCCGGATGCCTTTGGCGTGGAAGGGAGGAACGGTAGTGCCGGCACAGTCACCAGGCCTTGATCGAGGCGGCCCGTTGGCCCGGCGGAACCTAGGAGACAGGCTTTCAGTAGAAGGACAAGGGGACGGATTGTGGAACGCTGTAAACGGCGGCGAATTACGTCCGACGGTCCAATAATGGTGACTTCACCGTCTTCAGGGGGATTGCCAAATCCAGGCGAGGGAGGCCACGTCATCGGAGCTTTGGGCCGGGTCACCCGATGACGCCTCCAGGAGCGCAGCCCGGCGGCTGATCATCCCGGAGAGTTCGAGTGTCCTGCCGGGAGCACGGCCAGGGATTCACCCCGTGCCTTGTTGGGCAGCACGGCGGGTGGGGTTAACCGTGAGGGCCAGGCCGAAGGCGGTGGTGGTGGTCGTCGGTCTGTCCTTCAGGTTGTTCAAAGTCTTAGTCTTCTTGGGAGTGCTCTATGTATGCCGGAAGGGAACTTCCGGGATGGATTCCTCCCGCCGCAGATCGTCCGCGCCACAGGCACCACGTCCGCCTCCGAGATGGGCCTGCGGTACGGACGGTCTGCCGCCCTTCAAGCTCGCGCACCTCCCGATCAATGCGGCCACATAAGAAACAGCGGCTTTTAAAGCCACGTCCTCCACACCCCAGTGGCCCGGTCTTCGGTCTCGCACAACATCGAGCGCCATTGCCGCTGTCGGCCCCACACACCAACCATGTTTAATTGCGAAGGGCCTGATATCCGGCGTTTGATGGTAGAAAGCAGGCGGAAGAAGGGGGAGGATCTCGACCTAGGCTTCATGGCGATGTTCACTTGCAGCGGTAAACCGCATACATCACGGTGCCGGCGTCCATGCTGGGAGTCGTCGCGTACCTCGTGTTAGCGTTCGCTATCGCTGCGCTCCCTGCACTAAAGGGGGTCTGCCTGGCGCATGTCCAGCTTCAGTGCATCTCGGCTGCGCCACCAGTCAAAGCTGGCGCCGCCCATGCTGGGATCGAAGAGGAACGTAGCGAATTCTAGTTCCAAACTAGGGACAGGACCCTCATAAAGTTCTCGCCTAGAACCTTCTTTATGTCGCTCTCGCTATACCCACGGCCATGGAGACCCATAGCTAGCTGGAAGGTATTGGATCCGTCTAGGGGATAGTGCCACGGCGGGACCGGATACTCCTGCGGGTCCCAGTTGCCGAGCTCAATATTGGAGGTGTATCCGGAGTCATGGAAGAAATCTGTTCCCAGGCCGACATGATCGATACCGACTAGGCTCACCATGTAGTCCAGGTGGTCAAGAAGGTCGGCAACTGAGGGAGTGGTCGTTCTGTCAGTGATAAAACCTGGAAACGAACAGATTCCTATCACCCCTCTTTTTGAGGCGAGCATCTTAATTTGTTCATCGGTGAGGTTGCGAGGATGGTCGTAGACGCCCCGAGCATTCGCATGCGTGAAGACATCCGGATTGCTTGAGCATTCCATAGCTGTCATCGTCGTTCGGACACCAGTGTGAGAAAGATCCACCACGACTCCTGCGCTGTTCATCCTGCTGACAGCCTTACGGCCGAACTGCGATAAGCCTGCGTTTTCAGGTTCCAGGCACCCGTCCCCTAGATTATTCCGATAGTTGTAGCAGAGCTGGATGACCCCGACGCCGAGACGCTTATAAATATCCACCATGCCGACGTCCCTTCCCAACGGGCGGGCGTTCTGGAAGTGAAGCGCAACAGCCAGCTTGCCGTCACGCTTTGCATTCTCGATATCTCGTACAGACTCCGCAAGCATCAGTTCGCGTGGATTATTCTTGATCAGTTCAAGATATCGGGATACACGCTCGATCGTAACCGGCATATCTTCGGTGGTTACCACCGTAGCAAAAATTGCACTAATTCCTGTGTCGTAATAGCGTCGCCATTCTCGAAGATCTTGCATCATTGACGGAACTGCGGCATCAAGAACAATGCTTTCCCTGTAAAGGCGGAGGACGTCCTCCTGGATAGCACTCACGGTACCATTTTCCACTGTATTATTCTCCGTACTTTGAATGATCTTACATTCAGTCATTCGCTCCAAAAGCGGATAAGAAGCTGTTTGGGCGTTCTCCCAGTAACTTTGTCGATACTAAGCGGGGGCAGGCACTCGGTACTCAGAGCACCCCCGAGGCGGCCTTTAAACTTTTGCTAGCTAGGCCTAGCTGCCGGCTCGTCATCCCGCTAGCAGGTTCAAGCCATCTCTTGGTCCTTTGCAGTCTCTTTGATGGACCAGATGAATATTGCACCGGCAATCGCGGTGAGAGAAAGGTAATAGACAGGAGCCAGTTTCGTCCCCGTAGCTTCGATAAGCCAGGTCGCGAGGTAAGGTGTGAAGCCTCCGAAGACCACTGCGGAGAGGTTGTATCCGATGGCATATCCGCTCGAGCGGGTGGCTGTCTTGAAGAATTCTGCACCGGTCGTTGCTGCAGGGCCTGTGTACAGTGCGAGGAGAACTCCGATAAGGATGACTGCGAGATAGACCATCGGGAGTGGAGCGCCCGTGTCTAGGTATGCGAATAGTGGAACGGGAACCAGGATAAATGCGATACAACCGGCAATGAGCAGTGGACGTCGACCAATCCGATCCGACAAAATGGCGGTGATCGGCACAGTAATTATGTGAACACTCATTGCAGTGACATTGATCCAGAGCGCTTCAGTCGGGTTGATGCTAAATTCGCGTTGCAGGAATGTAGGCATGTAAGTGAGGAAGAAGTAGAAGCCTACCGACCAGAACATGAGGAGCAGGAAGGCCTGAATCATTGGACGGAACTGCACTGGCTCCTTCTTGCGGCTTCCGGGGTGAACAGATTCAGCCTGTTCTGCTTGTTCCTTCGCGAAAGCCGGAGTTTCTTCCGTACGGCGTCGGATGATGTAGCCGATGGGAACGATCAGTACGCCGACTATAAAGGGGACACGCCAAGCCCAATCGTTCATGGTGTCCGTTCCAAATGTGCTGTAGCACAAAGCGACGCATAGGCTGGCGCTCATGAGGCCAAGTACGCTTCCGATCTGCATGAAGCTGCCGAAAAGGCCGCGACGCCCCTTGGGAGCCCACTCGATCATGAATACAGCAGCCGTCGTCACCTCCCCGCCTGCCGAGAAGCCCTGAAGGAGCCTGCAGACGACGAGAATTACAGCCGCCCACACACCGATTTCTGCGTGTGTCGGGGTTATGCCTATGCCGAGGGTGCCCACTGCCATGAGCAGCAGCGTCAGGAGCAGGACCGTTCGTCGCCCGAGCCGGTCTCCAAGTCGTCCAAACACGAAAGCCCCCGCGGGACGAGCGACAAACCCCACACCAAAAGTTGCAAGGGTCGCAAGCAGTGAGGTCGTAGGGTCCGTGGAGGGGAAGAATTTTCCCGCGATGACCGTTGCCAGGTAAGCGTAAACACCAAAGTCGAACCACTCCAAAGCGTGGCCCACCGTCCCTGCACTAATAACACGGCGCGCTTGCTTCCTAAAGTCCGGGCCGCTTGTAACAGGTTGTTCTGCCCCAAGTGTCGAGTGTTCTGCTCTTTCCATTGACTTCACCTTTATGCGCTTGGAGGAATAAGGAAGACGTCTAAACGATCTGCAGCTAGGTATCGGTCGGCCCCAACTTGGCTGGAGCTCGAATATGTGAGCTCAGTCTCATGGCGGCAAGCCTAGCATAGAGGTGTAATACCTCACTAGTGATCGCTTCACCATAACCTCAGCTTTCCTTGTGAAGTGAGGTTGACCCCGAGAACATTGGGGTCGTCTTCCTGTGGCAAGGCGCCTTGGCGCACAGCGGACGCGAAAGTCATACCGAGAAAACAAAGGGCCTACGGGCTTCAACCCACCCAAAGCAGCAAAACAGCCTCCGTGCGGGGGTGACTCTATGGGTTTCGTCAAGCCGCTAAGGGCGTTCGCGTTTAGTAGAGGGTGCCGTCTCTGAACATGGCGTAGAGGGTGTCGCAGCGGCCGCGGGCGAGGGCGATGAGGGCTTGGTTGTGTCGTTTGCCTTCGGCCGCTTCCGGTCGTACTAGGCCCTCGACAGCAAATCCTTCAGTGCAGCGAACACGGAGAGGAACAGGGCTCTTTGGAGTTTACTTTCCGGGATGGGGTGGTCGCCGCGGATGGATGACCCTGATCGCCAGGTTACCGGCGCCAGGCCCGCGTAGAGACCAGGTATCCCGCGGAGGCGAAGTCCTTGCCGACGACCTCGGTGAGGATCCGTGCTGCGGTCCTGACACCGACCGCCGGGAGTGATGTCAGGACCGGGTGAATAGGGTAGGCCCCTACGAGGGCTCCATGCCCCAGTGACACCCCCGGATCATTGACGACTGGGAGGCGGCATGCCGGGGCCGGCAGGCCAGCACACCCCATTACATAACGGCGGCTGCTGTCCGTGGCAGTGCTTCCCCTGCCCACACTTGCCCAAAGAAGCGGAGAAGGTTTTTTCCGAAGAGCTTATCGAGTGATGTCGACGACAAGCCCTTGCGCCGCAGGCAGTTTTTTAGGTTGCCGTACCCGGAGAAATCTTCAAAACCCGGTAAAACAATGCTTCCCGACACGTTATCCCTTAGTTTCTTACCCGTGCCTAGGTCGTGTGCAACGTACTCAAGGAATGAGGCATCCTGGCCCGGAATAAGGTCTGATCCGATGCCTACGGCATCATCGCCAACGATGCGCCTTACATATAAGACAGCATCGGCCATGTTTTCAATCGTTGCTTCATTAGCGGACGGCAGGTATGGACGGAGCGTGGTCAGGCAAATTACGCCGCCACGATCGGCCACCATGCGCATGTCGTCATCGGACTTATTTCTCATCGCATTGTTGAGTGTCCGGGGGCTGGTCATGGAGTAAAAAACCGGTGCTGCGCTGCACCGAATAACTTCTCCTGCGGTCCTGTTACCTACATGTGAAAGATCGATGGCTATTCCTGAAAAATTTAGGGCCTTGATGAGCTCTTGCCCGTAGGAGGTTAGCCCGCCATCGGGTGAAACGAGGCAGCCGGTCCCGGCTTCGTTACGTGCAAGGAACACAGGCTGAACGACCCTTAGGCCAGCGTCCTGGAACAACTGCACGTTAGTAACATCCCCACCGAAGCCAGTGCTATTTTGCCATGAAATGATTATGCCGGTCCTATTTTTTGCTTCGTCCGACTCAAGACGTGAGACCTTATCCACTTCAAAAACTAGATCGTCATTCGCATCAATGAACGCCTTGAGTTCATGAAGCTGTTCCTTGGAGGTCTCCAGGTCTTCCCAAATTGAGCAGACGACCCCCACTGCGGAGACTTTGTTTCGGACCATATCCGCGAATATACTGCGGTCTAAGGTAGGAATTACCTTGGCGTCGATAATCATTCCGTCAGCTCCTAGAATTTGATCTAGCTCGTAGCTCAAGCTGCATATTTCATCACGGCGATGCGGTTACCGTTCTGCCATAGGCGGTATCGCCGGATACCAAGCAACGTGACCATTGAAGCCACGGATGGACCAGTGCGTGACATGAACCCGCTTGAAAGGCAACTCCATCCACGTGCTTGACCTCCACATGATACATCTATGTGTAACACCCTACTCAAGGCGGTCTGGTGACCTTCGAGGACCGGCTCCGAACCACGCGAGAGAAGTTCGGCGCGGATTGAGCGCAACGTTTCAATTCTGTGGTGGGCGATGTCGCCAGAACTTCAGGTCTTCGCTCTCAACGACAGGCCTTTAGTTGGCCAGTTCTGATCCGGCGCTTGGAGTGAAGAAACGACCCGGTCCTGATGGCAGGAGCAGCCCCTTTTCGGCCTCACTCCCCCGCCCAAATTAAAGCGCCGATAATGGACCTTATGTAAAGCTAGGCCTAAAAAGGAACTCCCAAAAGCCTTCTCACGACGATCGTGACATGCCTTACTGGACTCACATGACCACAGCAGCTCATCCTCGCGTGACGCCCGCAGCCTCGTGCTGGGAACCGGCAATTGGCGAAGCTCCAGTCAAATAGCGGTTGACCGGAGCTTCGATTCATTATGTATGCCTGCAGCTGGGAATTCCCTGTGAACCCTGCGAGCCGGGGCTGATAGCCGACGTTATGACAAGCTGGAGCCAAGAAGGGCTCCCCTTGAGCCCCCAAACATCCCCTGTCGCAGCTCGTTCGCTGTATACCTTAGGTTCAGCGCGAAACGTAGTTAAAGGCCGTTCTGAGCCGTCTCAGGACCATCAGCATCGTCAGGCCCAGATGCGTAAAAAGCCAGATACAGAGGGGCGTCCACCACCATGAAAGGCCCCCAATTGGATCGGTAGTCGAGGGCGGTGGCGTGACGGCAGCAGCCACAGCAAGAAGTAGCGATAGGCACACGGCGACGACTGCCGCGTACGTTACGTTGGCTCGCAGATCAGATATGACCAATTTCAGGTCATGCGCGTGTTCGAAGACTGCCGAGTCCTTACGTACCGCTATTCCAGTGTTGAACATTAGTACCAAGAGTCCGAATAGCAGCGCAGTAAAAATAGTCACTCCGCTGAGCAGTTGTCCGATTCCTTGTAGCCGGAAGTGGAAAAACACGAACGGCAGTGCCAGGACTGCGGGAATACCGAAGTACCTGAATGCCGCACGGCGACGCTCAGCCTTTTGCTGAGGCCCGACTGCGGAGCTCCAAGTTTCAATATGGTCCTCAAGCACCATCCTCAGACCCCAATGCTTACCCAAGGGTCGCCTCACTCGTTCTTAGACTGCTCTTGTTTTGATTCCTGCAACCAACCTGCAGGCAGGCGCACGCCCCGATTCCTGAGGATCTTTGCCGCATGCGTTTCCCAGAGGTTCCTCAGCTGGGAGTCCGCCAGACGTGCCCCAGTTTCATAAATAAATTGAGGCATCGCATCTCCTTCCAGAACGAAGGTCTTTTCCGGACGTTCGTTGCCTATACCGACCTCGAATCGCTTCGTCTTAAGATGTTCTCGATTGACCGGCGATACTGCCTCTAGGGCAACCGTGAGGTTGGCATCAGATTCCTCTGCTTGTTCCAACGCGGTTAGTTCCACGACCAGAGCCTGATATTCAGCCTCATCCTGAACGGTGAACACTGATCTTGGAGCCGCCTTGTAAACCGTATGACCACTTTCCGAGTTCTTTTCATCCACGATCTTGCGGCGATTTTCGACAGGTGCTATCCGCGCCAAGGCATCTAGCTTCTTGTCGCGCCTAGATAGCCGATCAGTGATTAGAGCTTTGATTCCCCGGCTTGCCCGCCTAAGTCCGGGGCCCTCAGTGACGACTCTCACCACAGTGTCTTGAGGCGTAGAGTCATCCTGCCCGCCTTCCGCGGAATAGAGAATTTCCGAGACTCGGAGGGCCTGCTGAGTCTGAAGTTCCCGCCGCCAGTCGTCACTCTCAGCGAAGGCTTCGACTCGTATGACTGCCTCCATGTAGTGCGAGGACGGTTTCATCGCCTTCGTATAAAGTAGTTCCTTGAGATTCCTTACGCCTATGCGCTCGACAAATAACAGCCCGAAGTAGCTGTCCTCAGGGATGAATAGTTGGCCGCGAAGGCCGCTTAAGAGTGCGGTCCGTTCGTTAGTATCAACTGATACGCCCGTTTCAGTGTCGTACGTCTCCCCCCGCCCGCCCTCTGGCCCTTTATTGACGCGCAGCCAAAGCGACCGGCCGGCGCGGTCCGCTTCCCGAATTCGAAAACCGTCCGCCGACTTTTCATCTGAGTGGTAGTCCTCCCCTAGCTCAGTTATCTGCTTGTGAAGGACGTCTAACAGGTCATGAGAGCCGGGGCCGCATGCTGTCAAACGGTACAAGGCCCGCGATCTGTGCGGAGCATTTGCTCGGATGAGATAGACCAAGTACCCGAATGTAGCCACGTTCTCCCCATCTGCAGCATTTGCTACTTACCTATTAGCTAAGTATCACCGCATCCTCTGACAATTCGTCGAAGCAAGGGAGCGCGCTCTAGAGATGACCTCGATGTCCAACGATTTCTGCCATAGCCTGGAGAACGAAGCCCCGACAGTCAACGAGTCCTGACTTCGGCCCGAGTGACTTGCCCGCGCTGTTGAGGCTGAACTCCTGCAGTTTGAGGCTTCGAAGGTCGACGGCTATTAGCCTGCATTCGAGAGTTCCGTCTACTGTCAAGATGGACTCGACGCGTTGTGCGACGTAGTTGGAGCTGCCTTGGGCGAACGAAGGTGAGCGATCCAACCTTGTTCCCTTTCGCCGGCGAGGCGGGCAGTATAAGTTCCCTTGGCTTGTTACAGTTCCTGCTCGTTTGTCCAGGTAGGTGGTCTTCACTTCAAAGGCCACTAATTCACCTTCGACAAGGGCCACCATGTCCAGGTCCTGTCTGGCGTTACTACGGGGCATACCGCTATCTCCAAGCGAGACAGGGAAGGCTCCGTTCTCTTGCAGGTAGAAACGAGCAGTTTCTTCGCCGAGGTCACCAAATTGTCCTCTTGTAAGTACCTCGAGGATGGACGTGAGCCCTGCACCCGACAGTTCTGAGGGGTTGAAATCGGAGCCAACCAGGAAATCCATCCGATTCAAAAAAGTGTCTGATTCTAGGGTGGCCTTGGAAACGAGTCCGAGGTCCACCCAAGTTGGTATGTCTGTTTTGTCTGAGTACCTTAGGTGGCAGAAAAATACCCCGCTCGAGATACTCAGGGCTTTTCGTTCAAGAGCACGATAACGTCGGCCTTGCCCCGACAAACCCCTGTTAAGAGCACGGTCTTGCGCATAAATGTTTGGGCCGAGCTGTCCTCCCGCGCTATGAGGCATCATGTGGCCGCGGTCGAACGCCTGTTTGGCGTTAACTTTAAGCGGAAAACCAGCTTGGTAGACGACATCACGGACCGATCGCAGCCCATTCACCTTTCCGAACGCAGCAATGGTCCTGGCACATTGCTCTGAGGGGATCTCAGGCGCGGCATCGAAAAGGAAGTGCACGTCGCCTTGGTTCATTGTCACTAGCTCAGAACCAGGCCAAGCTCTCCTGTATGACGCTGCCCATTGGTCCTCGAGATCAGCGATGACTGCTTCCTGAAACTGGGACGGTTCTCTGCGGCCCGCAGCCTGCGCTGCTTCGTAGTCGATGGACCCAAAATCGTGCACTATTCCTCCTAATGCTGCGCAATTGTGGGACAAGCTTCGTCAGCCCATTGGATCATCAAGGCGTAAATGATCCTCGACGTCCAGCGTGACCTGTCGATATCCGGCTCTGGGCCAGCCTGCACTTGCCGCCCTGAGGGAGAAGGGTCCATTCCGGAGCTGCGCCTTTGAGCTCTGACGGACATGTCGGTAGACATGGATCCATGGGAAGACCAGGATCACGGTTCACTCCCGATGTCGTCCATGTCTCCTACACCTTGACACTTTTCCGAGTAAGCCTTAGAACTCAATCTCACGGGTTGAGGGTTGGATGCACCTGTGGTTGATCAGCGGGTCGGCTGCGTGCGGGTGAGCACGCTGGACCAGAACGAGAAACGCCAGCTCGAAGGGCAGGTTCTGGACCGGATCTTCACCGACAAGGCCTCGGGCAGGGACACCGCCCGACCGCAAATCGCGGAGCACTGCTGATCGGCACAGGGTTCCCGAACACAAGGATTGACCCCGCTATGAAGACGGCCGTAAGAACGGACACCGTAATGCCTGCCGAGTGGCATCCCCACGTGCCCAGAGAACGATCCTTTACTGACCGCTCCACGACCACGAAGCCTGTTAGCCGCACTAGCGCCGTACAGGGCCAAGCGCTCAGTCGTGAATTGTCCAGAGTTCTTTGGACAATTCAGGACGGTCGCACTGCCATCAATGGGTGCAGGTGGCGGCCCGGAGAATGGGCCTACTCCCCCGTTGTGGTTCCTTCGGATCCTGGTTCGGCCCACTCCAGAGCGGCAACGATATGCCCCTCATCAGGGAGTGCTTGCTGCTCTGCTGGCGGCAATTTGTCGTAGGTGTACGCGGCTACGGCCATAGGCGATGTGGAGCGGCCGAGACTGTAGCGGACGCTACGGTCGTTCTTGGTGCCGCAGATGAGGATCCCAACTGTTTCATTGTGGAAGTCCCGGCGCATTACATCATCGACCAGGGCAACGTAGAAGTTCAGTTTACCGGCGAATTCCGGCTGGAACTTGCCCGTCTTGAGCTCAACGACAACGTACCTCAGCTGCTCTAGATGGAAGAAAAGCAGATCAACGTAGAAGTCGTCGCCGTCGACCTCGAAGTGGACTTGACGGCCGACGAAAGCAAAGCCGGGGCCCAGCTCCCGGAGAGTTTCCGTAATCCTACTGGTGAGCGCGTTTTCCAAGTCCCTTTCGGCGATTTCTCCAGAGAGTCCGAGGAATTCGAAGTTGTAGGGGTCCTTGGCGATCTGTTGAGCGAGCTCGGAATCTGGTGCAACGAGCTGTTGCACAAAGTTTGACGGCGCTGCGCCGGTACGCTCCAGGGTCTTATTCATGATCATGTTCATGAGCACGTTGCGCGACCAGCCGTGCTCCGCGGCTGAAGAGGCGTACCAGGCTCTGGCCTCCGCGGTTTCGAGTTTGTCCAACAGCACCGTGATGTGACCCCACGGCAATTGTCCAACAGGCTGTTGGACAATTGGCTCCGGCCACGCAGCAGCGAATCCCCGCATATAGAACAGATTAGACCGGGACAGCCCTTTCATCTCAGGGAACTCGGCCCGCAAGTCATCCGCCAGCCGTCCGATGACTCCGCTCCCCCAGCCCTGATCATCCTGTCGTTCCAGGATCGTCCTGCCGATGCTCCAGTAGAGCTCGATGAGTTGCGTGTTGACCGTTCGTATCGCCTGGATGCGTGCCGCCCGAACCCGTTCTTTGAGCTGGCCCAAAAGCTCTGTGTAGCCGGACGGGAGAGCGAGGTCGCGGGCGTCAGTCATGCGTTCGATCCTATCGACCACCACGGACATGGCGTGCCGCTTCCTCGCCGTCGACTCAGCGGCCGGGGCCGCCTTTGGCTCGCTCAACGCCTCCATAGATACCTGTGCGGGACTCTCGAGTCCTGACCGCGCGGCTGGTGGTGCGGTTCGAGGCGCAGCCCGGAGGCGGGGTCCGCATTCGGACAAAGAGAAGTTCCGCCGGCGTTTGAGTACAGTGCGGCCCGGGACCATCATCATTGGAAGCCGGTGCTCTGTCGGTACGCTCATCCCTGGACGGGGCGCCCAACAGAGGAGTCCCCGGTAGGGTCCATCTTGTTTTAGAGCCGCGGTCCTCGGCGTCCTGCCTCGGGTCCTGCTGTGGGGCCGGTCTGTTGTGCCCGTCGTTTGGCGTCTTCGGCTTTCTGGGCTTCTTGGGCTTGGCGGATCTTCTCGGCCGCGCTGGGTGTCTGGCCCAACGTCGCCTCGGTTTCCTGGCGGACCCGGGCCAGCCGGTCGCGCAGGGATTCTGCCGGCGCTGAGGGCCGGGTGTCCTTCTCAGCGTGCCGGCGGTCGGCGATGTCCTTCATGGCTTCAGTGACTGCTTCCGGGGTTTGTTCCGGCGTTGAGGTTGTGCTGGTGCTCCTGATGCGGCGTGCCATCGCGGCGATACGTTCGGCTCGTTCCTGTTCCGGGGTCAGGGTGGTGTCCTGGGACCGTTCCTCGCGAAGCTGGTCCACTACCTGCTCGGCGGGTGTGGGTGTTTCGGCCACGGCCGCTTCCACGTTTGCCGCTTCTGCCATGAGGGTCGCGTCAGCACCGGCCAGGGGGTCTTTGGCGGTCTGGGCGGAGTATTTGTGCATGGCGGTGACGCGGTTCCTCAGTTCGGCGCCGATGCCCTTGTCAGTGAATTCGGCGGGCAGTACCGTCGTTTCGGTTTCCGGGACCCTGTAGGTGTCGCGGAAGGTTTTGACCTCCGCGGCCAGGTCCCGCCATTGCTGCTGCTTGGCGGTATCGGAGGGGACGGGGCCAAGGGCCTCGGCCCACGCCGGTGGTTCGGCCGCGAGCTGGGATCCGAGACGGTTCACTTCCAGGGCCATGGCTTCGCGGCGTTCCTGCAGCTCGGTCCGCCACGGTGCGGGGGTGTCCTGGTGGGTGATGACATCCGCCGGTGCCATCCACGCCGGCAACCCGTCCGGGGCGGGCGTGGTGGCCACGGGTTCGGGCAGGCGCCGGCGGAGGTTCTGTTCAGCTTCGATGCGGCGAAGGACCTGTTCGGCGGCACGAATGCGTGGGGCGTGCGGGTCGCGGGTGTAGTTGGTGGTCGCCCCGCGTTCGTAGGTTTCATCTGCGCGGACGGGTTCTGGCATCAGCTCACGCAAGGCCTTCTCCTTTTGCAGGGAACCGGCGAGCCAGGTGGCTTTCGCGGCCGCGGGGGAATCGTTGATCGTCTTATCGGTCCGCAGTGTTTCTTTGGCACGGCGGATCCGGGTATCAAGGTCATCGTCGGTGAGGTGTCCGTGGAGTCGTGACTGCCACGGGGTTTCCTTGGTTTCCTTCAACCAGTTCCGGGTCAGCTGCTTCTGGTCCGGGACGGCGGCGGGGTTTGTGCCGGTGTTTGCGCGGGCGCGCATGAGGTCCCCGGTGGCGCGTCGGGCGAGCCGTTCCAGTGCCTGGTCGCTGACGGCTTCCAGGGGCCGGCGGCCAGGGGTTTCGGCGCGGGTGCGCCAGTAGTCCAGTTTGTCTTCAACCCGCCAGGCCAGGACAGCGCCGGGTTCCTGGGATTCCTCGAAAGGATCCCGGGCGGCGTCGGTGAGGAGGTTGGCGATGTTGAACCCTTCGCTCTCTGCATGACGCAGGTGGGTGGCGACGGCGCCCCATGCGTCGGAGGCGATGAACGGTTCGGCTTTGCCTTCGCCCAGGATGTTGCGGGCGGTGTTGGCCATCCGCAGTTCGTTGGCCTGGTCGTCGATGTCTTTGTAGACGGTGACCATTTCGGGCAGAGCCCGGGCCGCTGCGCGGGCGGCGTCGATCTGTTCGTGGGCGGTGAGGTTCCCGTCGTGGTTTCCTGCCACGGAGCGCAGCACGTCGGTGAGGGTTTCGCCGTCCTGGACGACGCCGTAGAGGTTGTTTGATTCCCGGCCTCGGGAAGCGGCGACGTAGGCGAGGGAGCGGGAGAGGCCCGAGCCGATTAGGGCGTGGGTGGTGTCGCACGTCAGGCCCTGGGTCCGGTGGATGGTTGAGGCGTAGCCGAGCATCGTGTTCTCCCGCACGTACTGTGCGGGCAGGGTGATCGTTCCGGCGTGGCCCTGGTGTTTGGCGGTCAGGGACCCGTCGGTGTGGACTTCGTGCACGGTCCAGACGTCGTTGTTTTTCACGAAGTCTTTGCCGCGGTTCAGGGACAGGCGGCGATTATTCTGACGGGTGACGATGACGTCCCCGGCCCGGGCGGCGAGCCCGTCCCGCAGCGTGGCGGCCGGCCCGTCTTCCAGGGCGCCGGTCCCGAGCCGGTAGGCCTGGGCGCGGGCGTTCAGTTCAGTGACGGTGCCGTTATCGAAGGCCATCATCACCGAGTGTTTCCCGGCCGCGGTGTCTTTCTCCCAGGCGGTGTAGACGTGGGAAGTCATCGTTTCGGCGTCGCCGCCGACCACGCGGCGGTTCTCCCGGTAGAAGGCCCAAGGGTCATCAACACCTGCGGCCGGGGGTTCGCGCAGCGCTAACGTGGCGGCGGCTTCGGCGTCGTTGGGTGTCCCGTCAGCGTTCCGGAACCGGTGCAGGTCCTCCAGGTGCACGGCCCCGACGGTGTTCTTCAGGTACCGCAGGGCGCCGCCGGAACCAACGGCGGAGAGCTGGTTGTCATCCCCCAGGGCGCGGACCACCGCGCCGTGCTGTTCAGCGATGGTCACGACGGAGGCGAACAGTTCGGTGCCGACCATGCCGGCCTCATCGAGGAAGATGACGTCCCCCGGGCTCAGGACCACCTTGTTGGGGTTCCGGCTCTTGTAGCCGAGAACAAAGGAGTCAATGGTGGTCGCGTTGGCGCCGAGTTCCTTGCCCATCACTGCTGCTGCAGCGGCTGTGGGGGCAAGCCCGATCACGGCACCGCCGCTCTCCCTGACCGTGTCGGCGGCGAGCTTCAACGCTGTGGTCTTCCCTGCACCGGCGGGGCCGACACCGATGACCAGGAGCTTGTCACTGCACGCGAACTCGCTGGCCATGCGCAGCTGCCCGGCATCAAACTTTTTGTCCTGGGTTGTCAGGGCGAGCTCAAAGGCTTCCCGTGTCGCGGCGGGGATGACGGTGCGCTGGGCTGCGGTCAGCAGCCGGTCTTCGCTGTGAAGGACACCGGAGGAGGTGTAGAGGGTGGAGTGGACTTTGCCGTACCGGCTGGCGCCGTTGCGGAGCCGCAGCGCCTCCACCTCGGAGGCGGGGTTGGTGGCTGTGATGCGGAGGGAGAACTGGTCAATGGCGCGTGCCTTGACCTGTTCGATGAGGTCCTTGGGGATTGGCAGTTCACCGAATTTCGATCCCAGCCGGCGCCGGGTTTCGGCGTCGATGTGGTGTTCTCCCCACACGCCGCGGGACCGTACCAGGGTGCGGATAACACCGGCGGCTTCGAGGGCCGGGTCCACTTCATCGGCGTGGGTTACCAGCGGTTTGCCGTCCCGTTCGGCGGCGTCGCGTGCGTCGTGCCGACGTGCCTGGGCTTTGGCCACGGCTGCGGGTCCGACGACCATGCCGGGGATTTGGGCGAACTCTTCGGTCCATTCGCTGACCAGGTCAGAGAGCCGTCGTGCGGCTTTCTTCTCGGGCCGGGTATCAAGGGTGGCACGTTGCGCGAGGGCGATCATTGCCTTGGTGTTCGGGGCGTAGCCATGGTCTTCGGTGAACTGCTGCACGAGCTGGTCCAGCACCGGTTTGATGTCCCCTGAGCGGGAGGAACCAGCCTCGATCGCCGCGAGGTTTATCCCGGCGATCTCGATGACGGGCCGGTCCCCGGAGACTTTGCGGGTCGTGACTCCGACGCCGAGGCGGGTGCAGACCTTCTCCATGACGGTGCGGTTGTAGTGTTCGGACGCGGCGACGTTGAACTGATACAACAGCCGTCCGTCCAGGGATGACCATTTCCCGTCGGCGCCCATGACCTTGTTGGAGACCACGACGTGGTCGTGCAGTTGCGGGTCCCCGTTGCGGGAGTCGTAGTGACGGAAGGTTGTGTAGACGAGTCCGCCTTCCACGTCTTCCTGGCGGATGCCGTTGCGTCCGCGGCGGGTGAACGTGGCTTCCTTTTCCAGGAAAGCCATCGTCTCTTCGATGGCTTCGTGGTGAGCCGCTTCGATCTTTTTGCGTGCTTCCTCACCGCCCACAGCCCACAGCACGGACACGGACTTCACCGGTGCGAACACCAGGTCATAGCCTGCCACGGTCTGTGAGGCGGGCTTGGTGTTGGCGGTGATGAACCTGCCCAGTTCCTCCTTATCGGCAGGGTTCCGGCCGTTGAGCTCGCGGAAGTACTGCGCACCTTCCTTGGTCCGGATCAGACGCCGGGCATCCGCGTCAGGTTCACGCTTGTTCAGTCGCTGGAAGTCTCCGGTCGCGGTGTTGATCCGCTTTTGAAGTTCATCATCTTTCTGTGTGGGCTTGCGGTATCGCTGGCCCAGGGCGACCTTCGCGGATGGGTCCGCTGCCAGTTTCGCGGCGGCGTCCGGGTGCAGTCCTTCACCGAAGAGGGCCGCCATTTGAGTTTCGCTGACCTCCCCGGAGACTTCCAGGAGAGCGGCTCCGCCGCCGCCCCACTGGCCGGGAGGATTCCCGTCCACGGTGTAGTAGTCCCCCAGTGCACGGTCTTTCGTGCGCAGCTCGTCACCACTGGCGACTTCACGCGTGTAGTACGTGTATCCGTCGCCGGCACTGAGCTTGTGCACGGTCATCATGGACCCAGCCTACCGCCCAAGGAGCCTCACTGATCAATGATGCATGAGGTGTGACGGATTCAGAGTGGTTTGCCTTTCGACGGCGGAGAAGAACTGCAAGGCAACCCGCTCTGTTTTTGGCCATCAAGACTTTGATGCGGTTCTGCACATGAGAATGGGCTGTGGGTAACACGCTTTTCGTTATCCACAGTGCGTTCGATTGTGTTGAACCGCAACGGATTTTCTTTATCCACAGGTGGGCAGAGCAGAGACCTGTTCCCTCTCGGAGCCGTGCAGGTATGGACAAACCAATCCAGAGGACAGTCCGGGCGCAGCAAGGTCCGATCCTGTAGGTTTGACCGTGAGTGGCCCGCCGGTGAAGCGTCCGAGTACAAGCATCGGGAGGTTGTGGCGGCCACGTCCGGATATGGACCAGGCACGGCGCTAGCCGTTAGGTCTGTTCCATGGATCAGTTCAAGGGGGAGGGACCCGAATCATGGCATCACCACGTAAGTCCGCGACGCAGGTAGCGGCCCGCGAGAAGGCACGGGCGAAAGCTCAGGAGCTGACCGCCCGGCATGAAAAGCTCATCGATCTTGCCGCTGATTTTTTTGAACGGCAGGAGCAGGCGGAGCAGGTCCGCGCTGACGCCAGGGTCAAGGCTGACGCGCTCCTGGCCCGGGCCGAGGAAGAGGCGGTCGCGGCAACCGCCGGCGCGGCCGGTACCGTGGCCGCGATGGTCGCCTCAGGTGAATCAAAGTCCGCCGTCGCTGCCCGCCTGGGTATCACCGGGGCGGAACTGAAGAAGCTTCTGGACCAGGCGGGTGCGGCGGCCAGGCCGGCCGCAGCGGAGCGTCCGGCCGCTGTAGCCGGGAACGAGGAAACTGCAGAGGCCAAGGGCGCGTAGTCAAGGCAAAAGTGGGGCCCGGCGATTCGCCGGGGCCCCACCGCGTTAAGGGCAACTGAGGTTCAGAAGAGTGTTGGTGCCTCCGGGTCAGCTCCGTGAAGGAGCGCCCGGATGCGTTCCGGGCGTTCCCAACCGTAGGCGCGAACCTCATCGCGCAGTGTCCGTGAGCGCTGGGCGAAAAGGTCACGGGAGAGTCCGCGCCAGCGGAACATCGATCCGTTGGAGTCCCGTCCTTTGGCGAGCCGGTCAGCCATGTTCTCCCGGTTCGATCCAGGGTGCAGATGGGTGTCCTCCCCGGTTGTCGCCCGGACGCAGAGCGGCACATCGCATCGGTGCATCAAGTCCCCGAATGAATCCAGCCCGATACCGTGCACCAGGTGGAATGCGAAGCGGTGAGGTCGTAGCGCCTGGGTGCGGCCGTCCGAGTTCAGGGTGAAGCGGCCGTAGCCATCATCGGAGACGGCGCCGGTCCATAACCAGCAGTCCTCCTGGTGTGGGCCTTTGATGACTTTGGACCAGAACCGTTCCTCCGGTGCCGGAGTCATTCCAGTCTCACCAGGCACGCCAGCGGAGCTGGAGTTTGTTCGCGGCGAAGAAGATGCCGGCCATGAACAGGAAGGCGGGGATGGCCTGGGCGAAGCCCTGACCGATCCAGAATCCCAGGGCAATCCACAGGGCTATGAACCCGGCGGCTTTGCACAGGAAGATCAGGACACCTTGCCCGGCGATGATCGGGTGGGTGAGCGCGTAGATGACCCAACCACCCAGGGCGACAGCGGCGAACGCTGCAAGAAAAATGAAGATGAACATGGCCGCTCCCAGCGGGTCGTGTGGGTCTTAGTCCGGGCAGGCCCAGACGCCTTCTGCGTTGTTACGGGCCTTCAGTGATCTGGCCTGAAAGGTATCCCTGTAGATGTATCCCTTTCCGTAGTCCGCTTCCCGGCCATGGCCCTGGGCGTGGATGGTTTCATTCACCGACTCCAGCAGGGCGTCCGTGGTGAAGACGTAGGCCAGCAGCCGGCCGTACCGGTCCCGTTCCCCCTGGGCGGTGTCACCGAACAGGAACACCTCCTGGCCCTCAACTTGGAGCGCAGGAACTCGGAGGCTTCCGTGCCGCCGCACTCCACCGGTGTACCGTCTTTGACGGTTTCGGGAGTGTCCACCCCGATCAGGCGCACGCGGGTGGATTCCCCATCACAGTCGATCCGGATCGTGTCCCCGTCCACCACCGACTGCACCCGGTACGAAGCTCCCACATTGGAAGGCGCCCTCCCGGACACAGTCTCCGTACCGGTTGCGGTGCAGGGCACGGGGTCCATGTAATCAAAAGGGTTCAAAGCCAACGACTCCGGCTTCTCACAGGAACTGATCAGCACCGCCCCGGCAACCGCCACAAGGGCGACCACGGCAGGGCGTCGGCACCGGGGTTTCATGCCCGGTCCTCGCTCGCTGCGGTTTCGGCGCGGGTCCGCCGGCCCGGACGGGCCGTCCCGGCAGGGACCGGATCCCACGGTTTGCCGTTGTTGTGTTTGCGCTGCAGGCGCTTCACCTCGCGCATCGTGGCCCTGACAATGAAGTCCGACAAGCTCGCATCCCCCTCGGCCGGCTTACCGGCCTCAACGAAAGCAGCCCGCACCTGATCCGCCTGTTCCTCGGTGTAATACGGCGTGAACGCCGCTATCTTCTTCTCCCTGGCCATGCGACTAAACCGCCGGCACTAGCTGGCCGCGGGCGAAGCCTGCGGCCACGCGTGCAGGGCATCGAGGTACCCGCTATACAGCACGATGGAGCCGTCTTCTTTGGTTTCAATATCCGAGTGCTGGTGACTGCCGCCGGCATGGGCAATCGCGGCGAGAACCAGATCCAGGTTCACCCGGTCCAGACCGGGAACCACATCGCCCAGGACAACAGGGACATCCTCAGCCAGCGACGCGGCAAACAGCAGGAACCGGCGCTCCCCACCGGAGAGCACCCCAACTTCTTCCGGGATAGAAGCGAAATCGATCCAGGCGCTCACCTGGCTCGGCCCTTGCGGCTCGGTGCTCGTGTGGACCCATGGCTGGCCGACGGCGGCGAAGCGGCCGCCGAAAGCACGGAGCAGCAGCTCCGTGGCGGCTTCGGTCGTGTACGAACCTTTTGCCCAGGCACGGAGGTCATCTGCATGCGTCATTGGTGTTGTCCTTTGTTGATGCTCAGAAGGTTGGTCAGTGGTCTCGTCCGGCTCAGCGTACCTGCTGTCCCCGACACGGGGCAGCGGGTTTACGTGGCGGTTCCGGGGTCCGGGGTTCGGCTGTCCTGGGGGCTGCGTTCGGTGCGGTTCACCCTCGCGGCCGCGTAGCGCAGTGAGGGCCCGATTTCATCGATTTCCAGTTCCAGGACGATGCGCTTTTGGCCGGTCTTTGTCTCATAGGTGCGGGGTTTGATCCGGCCGCTGGCGATGACGCGGGCGCCCTTTTTCAGGGACGCGGCGGCGTTCGTCGCCGCTTCCCGCCAGAGCGTGGACCGCAGGAACATGGTCTCCCCGGGATCCCCGTCGTTTCCCAGGGCCGCTATGGTCCGGGGCGTGGAGGCGATGGTGAAGTTCGTAACAGCCGCGCCGGCCTTTGTGTAGCGCAGCTGCGGGTCGGCGGTCAGGTTCCCAATGATCGTGACGGTCGTTTCCCCCGACATGATCACCGGCGCCTTGCCCGGGGTTTCGCCGGCATACTCCGGGTACGCCATCCCCTGGTGGGGGTCCTCGAAGGGGACATTGATGGTCCCTGACTCGTTGGCTTCCAGACCGAACCAGTCCGCATCTGTAATCCGTCGCGGACTCATCGCGAACCGGTCCCCCACCGTTGCCTCAGTCATCGGCTGCGGCTTCCAGCGCCTCTATCCCTGCCCATTCAAGGTCGCTGCTCCGGCGCCACATCCGTGCGATATAGACCTCCTCGAGCATCGCACTCGTCGAAGCCTGGTAGGGGTAGCGGCCTTCCTCGTCACTGAACAGGGTCACTGACGAGTCGTAGAGCCTTGCTTCGGGCCCCTCTTCCGCGTCATTGATGAACGCGATGGCGTAGGCGGCTCCCAGCAGCTCAGGGTCTTCCCGGTGCCTGGGCTCGACTTCGGCGCGGTCGAAGATTGCGGTGATGGTTTCCTTCTCGATGCTCATGCTGTGGCCCCTTCCCGGGCGTGATTCATGGTGGCGGTGACGAGTTTGTCGCGGCGCAGGCCGGACCAGTGGTCCTGGTCATCGGCGTTGTTTACAACGACGGGCGCCTGGGCGTACCCGAGTTCGGCGGTGATGTATTCCAGGGCGGCGGGGTTCGCGGTGATATCCACCGCGGTGTAGGTGATGCCTTTAGCCTCGAAGTAGGCCTTGGTCTTATCGCAGTTCGGGCATTCAGGCTTGGTGTAGACCGTGTAAGCGGTGGGTGAAGAAGTCATTTTCAGTACCTGGTTTCGTATGAGTTTTAGTTGCGTTCGACTGCTTGACTTGATGCTTCCATTTTAGCAATTATCCAACTGAATTAGTAGCGCCTTTGGCCTATAATCTAGGCAATTTACTAAGGAATATTCGTCAGCTTTCCGGCTTTGGCCGCCCCGTTCTCTGTCCTCGGAATAGAGCCGCCTGAAGGCCCGGCCACCCTGCCCCCCAGGGAACTGCCGGCACGTACCCGGCCCCGGACCTCATCCTGTCGTCCACGGCATTTTTTTGTTTGTGAGTCCCCCGGCGAAAGAGGCTGTCCAGGGCCACCGGCCCATGGTGGTGATTTGGCGGTTGTGGCCTGGCCGGTCTGTTGGGTCCCGTCGTCCCCTGTGCGCGGGAAAAGCCCGGAGGGGTTGAGCTTTCACCATGATCAGGTTTGCGAGAGGCAAGCCGCGGCAGATCGGTAACTCAGCATCAATCCGAAAACGTGCCAGCAAAACAAAAGCCAAGAACTGTCATAATCGAAGGACGAACATGCTGCCACGATGCCGCTGTCGGACGAATTGCTTGGAATTGGGGAGCGACACATGAACGTTGATTCGCAGAAGCTGATCCAGTTGGGCGTGTGGGAGGTGAATCCTCGAAGTCTCGAAGGAACAGGCCTTGCCTGGGAACATGTGATCGCGGGACGTGCACCCACGGGAGCAGACGGTGCTCTCCCACCAAGGGCAGGAAGTGATTTTCCGTTAGCAGGCTGGCGGATTGTCGATTCTCGGTCAGAGCCGTGGTCCGATGAGGTGTTGATTTTGGGTGCGCCCTCAATTGTCGAACTGGAGCGTTGGGTTCTTGTCCAATTCGCACACGGGAACAGCGGCTGGTATTTTTCCACTCCCGTGAACTGTCTCCCTGTTCCAAGTCGAGAACAGCGTAGCCAAGGGCTGCGGCTGGAATGGGCACAGGAGGCCGTTGTTCGAACGCGGGAAGGCCTACCGAGTTTAGACGTCGTCTTAGTGAACGATTCGAACGTTCCGTGGGTCCCAACGGAGCTGGATTTCCAGCAGGTACAGGGGGCAATCGTTAACGTCTGTGGCCAGGATTCAGGTACAAGATGGTACTCACGTGGATCTGGTGGGGTACTGCCGGAGTTGGCTCCGGGCAATCGCGTCACCCTGCCCGTTTCATGGGAGGGATCTGCCCTTAATGAATTGACCAGAGGTGAGTACCAAGTAAGTGCTCACCTCGCAGCGCTGAATCTGAGTACGGAGAAAAGAGTCGGTTTGACGATTTCCTAAAATCGTCAAACCGACTCACAGTTTTCTTACTAATAAATTAAGACCAGCTGGTAGTGCCGTCGCTGGCAATCTTGTATTCGCGCCCGTCCCAAACTTTCTGGAAAGTAGCCGCGAAGTTTTTGAAAGCAAGAACGTATGTCGGGTGATAAACCTCGTTCTTAGTTCCTCCAGTCCAGCTTGCACTCAGAATCTGGCGGTACATGACCTCGTTAGTGGTCTTAGCGTTTGGACAGTTTTCCCAGTTGTGCACGATGTCGTCAACATTCAGAAATCCATCGTGTGTTGTGTAGCAGTACATAGTCGTAATGCGGATTGCCGATCCTGAAGTGACATCGATATCTCCGCTCAAGGCAAAACGCATCTTGCCAGTGGTGGACATCCGCCACTCGACATTCACTGTTCCGGAAGGCTTGCAGATACCAGTGCTGCTACTGCAGTACTCGTACGTAATGGTGTCCTTCACGTCAAGAGTGGTGCCCACAACCGTGCCAACCCCTCCAGGGTTCCTTTGGACAGGCTGCCCAATTTTCAGAGCATCCCTCTTGGCTTCCGCCGACGGTGCTTTCTTATAGGTTTCTACAATTTCCTGTATGTTAACCTGCGCAGCATCAGATTTTACTTCCCCTCTACGCTGCACGAACTTTTCGACAGAAATCACCGGAACACCCATTTGTAGTTGCTGTACCACGCCTGCAACAACTGGGTCCTCTCCTCCTGTAACAACAGCAGTGACACAAGCACCGGCACCAACGTCTGCGGCAGAGCAAGAATCAGAACCGACATTCTTGTCAACGGCGTTTGCCGGAAAAGTCCCGCTGGTGAGCAGCAACATGCCAACAGCCATGGTAGCTAGAGTGCGAATAACCAACTTTTTCTTCAATTATTTCCCCCAAAATTGTGTGATACCGACAAACATTCGGAGCCTAACCATCTCTACCTAGAACCGCAAGTCAAACGCTTGGCCGAATTTTTCCGCGGTTGTTTTGACCCGCCATGCTTCCTTGAATCGCATGCGGGGTAGAGAAATTCATCTGCAGGGAGCTGCCTTTGCCTCTTCGTGAGAAAGCCTGAGCCTGGTGTTGCCGTGTCAAGGAGGGCGAAGGGAAATGCCCTAGATGGAACTTTCCTTCCCCCGCATTCCCAATGCGCTGTACCTAGGGCATAGCCGGCGGGTGTCGCGTGTGAATGGCGGTCCGCCGGTGGGGACCACGCTGGGAGCCGGCCACCTGGTGAGGCGGACCGCCCGCGTTTTCGAAGGTTCCGCACTCTGCTCCCCACACCGGGATGACCTTGGGTTTTGCCGGTTGTGGCCGGTAGAATGTGGGGAGAAGAAACCCCGGAGCCTAGATATTTGCGTTATCTAGGGTCCGGGGTTTTTCTATGCCCGGCGGGTGTTACTTGCCGCTGTCGATGATGATCTGTTCAGTCTCGGAAGCGGTGTATCCCCACGTGACCAGCTGGTTCAGGTAATCGCGGTGGGACTGGTGAGGGGACCGCCACGAGTCTTTGGCGATGGTCTTTTCATACCCGGCGCAGATCAGGGCGATCAGGGAAACCTCGGGCCGGGTCGTGGTCTTGGCCACGTGATCCCTCAGCGGGTTCCACGCCCACGACTTATCCCCCTCGATCTTGGCCCCTGCCATGGTCGAGGCCACCTCACCGTCGTAGCCGCTGGCAACCTCCGGGTGGTGGGTGATGGCGTGGACGGTGAAGTACTGCCAGCCCTTAGGGGCCTGCTTCTTCCCCAGCAACCCGGCCACCCATGCCCTGCGGACCACCGTGGCCGATTCCATCTTCTTGTTGTTCTCGATCAGGGTTTTCCGTTCGGCCTTCTGCTCGTCCGTCATCGGGCCTTTGTTGGCCGGGGATGAGTGGTAGCTGTACCGGTCTTTGTAGCCGAGTTCTTTCCAGCCAACGATGACCGGGACGGTGATGTGTGCCCCGGTGCCGTCGGTGGCGATGTACACGGCGTTGCCGTCGTCCTCGGTGGCCCGTTCCCCATCGGCACGGTTCAGCGAGGCCACGCGGGCCACTTCTTCGTCGCTGTAGCCGGGAGCGTCAACGATGCTGGTTCCGGTCGCTTCGAGTTCAGCGGTGAAGGCGGCGAGGGCGGCGGCGCGTTCCTTCTCGTCCCGCAACTGCTGGGCCACGTGGTGGAGCTGGTCCGGTTCATCCATGATCACCGACTCCAACTCGAGCGTACGCTCGGGGTCTCCTTCAAATTCGGCCATGATGAGGGCTTCCTCGATGCTCCACCCCCGCCCAAGTGCGGCGGTCCCGGCGTCGGATGCTTTGGCTTTCAACGCACCCTCGACCGTGGTCTTGGTCCGCCCGGTCTTCTTGGCGATCTGGGACGCGCTCACGCCGATCAGAGACAGCTGGTGGTACGCGTCGGCTTCATCCGCTTCCGTCAGGGCGGCGCGCTGGATGTTCTCCACCACCTGCGTCACGATCCGTTCCGCTTCCTCCGGCGACTCGATGACCATCACCGGGATCAGGCCCCGGGCGGCTTCGACAGCGGCGCGGGTACGGCGCTGGCCCATCAGCACGTGCACCGTGCCGTCGTCCTTGCGGTGGGCGATCACCGGTTCCATCACGCCGTGTTCCTTAATGCTCGCCACGAACGAGGGGGTCAGGGCGGCGTCCTTGCGGACGTTCACGTCCACCGTGAGAGTGGACGGGTCCAACCATTCCAGCGCCGGGACGGTAACGGTGGTGGCGGTGGAGTTTTCTGCGATTGCAGTCATGTTTGGTGTTCTCCTTGTTTCATCACTCGGGGTGAGGGGACGGCGTAACCGTGCCAGCTACCCCTCTCCCCCGTTGTTTTTTTGTTGCTGGCACGCAGTGCTCTACGGGGCCGACGGAAGCGCCTCCTCCCGCCAGGGCAAGGTGTCGGGAATCTTCGTAAGGAAATAAGCGACGCAGGAGCGCCGTCGAAGAATCCCAGGACCGCAGGGCCCCGGAGTTTACGGAGGGGTCAGGAGCAAGAGCTGGAGCGGAACCGTACGATCCGAAGGACAGCCACAAAAAAGCGTCGAAGACCTCGGTTCGGGGACGTCCGGAGCTCTGCGACGGCCGGCCCCGGACCCAACAGGCGGGAGCGAAGCGGACGACCCTTCTCTTGGGTGCAGCGAAGCGAAACCCAGGGCGAGGCGTTCCGAGCTGCCCGAACACCGATGCCGGCGCCGGCGCTGGCATTCTGGGCGATACCATGATGCAGGTTAAGAGTGGAATGGCCGCCACCTTCTCGGGTGCCGGCCATTCCTGCTTTCCCTCAGCAAAAGGAAATCCATGAGGCAGCATCATCGCTGCAGGGTGTGTTGGTGTGCCGCCGGGCGTGAGTGCTCCGGGCGGCTGGTGCGTCATTGGCGGTCCGCCGCTGGTTCCCAGGCACTGAACCCGGCCACCCATGCGGCGGACCGCCCGCGGTGACCGGACTTTGGGCGTCCGGCCACCGCATGGTTTTAGCTGGTGAGCAGTTCCATCAGTTCGTTGGCTTCGGTTACGAGGACGGCCGAACCGTCGCGGGCGAGCCGGTGGCAGCCTGCACTGTTCGCGGACGTCACCGGACCAGGAACGACTGCTACATGGCGGGCGATGGTTTCGGCGTGATGGGCGGTGTTCAGCGCACCGGAACGGTAGCGGGCCTCCACCACACACACGGCACCGGACAGGGCGGCCATGATCCTGCCGCGCTGGATGAACCGGTGGCGGGTCGGGGCGGTCCCGGCTGGTGTTTCGGAAAGCATGAGTCCGGTTCCCAAAAGTGCCCGGCCAAGGTCGGCGTTCCCTGAAGGGTAGAACCGGTCTACGCCACGGGCGACCACGGCGATGGTCGGCATCGCCTCGGGGGTGCCTCCGGCCAACGCTGACTTGTGGCTGACCGCATCCACGCCATAGGCGAGGCCGGAAATAACGGTGATGCCGCGCTGAGCCAGGCTGTGGGCAAAGTCCCCGGCAATAGCTGCACCGTAGGCGGTGCAGTCGCGGGACCCGGTGAGTGTCACGCACTTCTCGATGGCCGGGATCCCGGTCGTGAGGTTCCCCCGGAACCAAAGTCCCAGCGGTGGCACCTCCAGATCATCAACACCTGCGGGCCAGTGCTCGTCCCCCGGAATGAGGAACCCGCCGCCCATCGCGGCCGCGTCGTCCAGGTCTTTTTGCGGGTCAATGTCTCCCGCGTAGTGCTGTGCAGCGCGGGCCACAGCGGCGGTGAGTTCTTCCGGGGTGACGCCCTTCAAGGCGTGGGGTGCTTGCTGGCCGGTCAGCAGGCGGAACGCTGCGTACGCGCCGAGCTGGCCAACGATGGCGGCCACCACCCGGTCGGCAGGTTCAAACAGGCGGGTCAGTGCTGCGCGGGCCGTACGGTCTCCAGTGATGTTCATGGTTTTGGTCCTTTGCTGAGGATGGGGGTGGTGGGGGGACGGCGTTACCGGGCCAGCTGCCCCTCTTTCTCCCCCGTTGTTTTTTGGTTGCTGGCAAGCTTGCTTGCTCGGTGGCCGACGGAGCCCTGTCTACCTGCAGGGCAAGGGCCGCGGGATCGGCGAAGGAAATAAGCGACGCAGGAGCGCCGCAGCCGATCCCGTGGACCGCAGGCCCCGACGAAGGAGGGGCTAGACGGGGTGGAGCGGACGCCTAGAATCCGGAGGACAGCAACCAAAAAACGTCGAAGACGTAGAGACAGGTGATGACGGGCAGGAGCTCTGCGACGGACCGGCAGTACCCAACAGCCGGCCGCGCCAGCGGACGCCCGTTCACCTGGTTGCACCGCAACCAGGGCGAGCACCAGCGAGCCTGCCCGGGTAAGTACATTAGTCACGTTGCGGCGGGGCTGGAGAGCGGAATGGCCGGCACCCTGTGGGTGCCGGCCATTCCTGTTTTCCCTCAGCAAAAGGAAATCTATGGGGCAGCGTCATCGCTGCGGGTTTTTAGTATTGCTGGTCTTGGTGGTCCCAGGTGAAGTCCGTGGGGCCTGTTGTTTTGTCGTTCCCCAGGACGGCCAGCTCGATGGCTTCTTCGGCCGCGGTAATGCCTTCGGGGGCTTTGTCTTGGTCCGTGAGGATGTATCCGTGGCTCATGGGGGGTTCCTGCCTGGTTGTCGTGTTTCCACTCTAACCCGGCGGGTGTTTGCGTGTTTTCCCGGTGGTGCTGCGCCCGCGCGAGCGTGACAGGCGGCCGGCGGCCGGCGGAGATGTTCCTTTAGACAAGCCCAAGGGCTAAATTGCGGCAGGGAGTAAACTCAGCCAAAGCGATCAAGAGTGGGGGACTCCTTAAATGTCAGCAGCAGCAGCAGCTTCACCGGCCGCAACCGGCTACAACCGTATGGCTATCGTGGCAGTAGTTAGTGCCGTGGTTGCCGTAGTTGGATTCTTGGGGACTTTCACCGTGCTGGCGGTCTTCGCCGTGGGAGCGGGGCACGTTGCTCTCAACCAGATCAATCGCGACGGCGGTCAGGGGCGCCAGCTTGCCCGGGCATCCCTCGCTGTCGGTTACGCCATCGGAATTTTCGGGCTGCTTTTCACGGTCCTGACTGTGCTGGGCGGCTTCTACAACTAAGAGTTTCCGCTACTCCGAGCTAGCATCCCTGTGCGTCCCATCTCCAGGCTCCTAACAGGCTGCGCCCGCGCGAGCGTGACAGGCGGCCGGCGGAGCCTGCGGGGGAGGCCGCCCGCCCCCGCTTGAAGGGGACGGACCTTGCTGGCCCGCCCCCTTCCACTCGTTGTTAGTGCTGGGGTTTGTAGGCGGTGGCTGGGTTCTTGGCGATTTCAGCGACGGTGCCGAGGTTCATCACGCCGGTCAGCAGTTCCGCGAGCCGGAAGCCTGGGCTGTCATTGCTGGCTTGGGTGAAGTGGTTCGATGCTGAGGATGCCCGGCCTTTGAGGAAGTCGGTCCAGCCGATCAGGGTCAGCAACGGGGCGCGGTAGCCGGTGGGTGCGGCGTTGATGAGTTCCCGCGCCCGTTCCTGGGCTTTGTCCACGCGGTTCCAGTCCGGGGCGACTTTGCCGATGAGCAGGTCCCCTGCCCCGTCAGCGATTTTCAGGTCCGGGTCGATGATGGTGCACAGCACCATGTCCCGGGCGGTGGGGATCTGAAGTGTGGCCAGCAGCTCGATCCGGTCCTGTTCAGGAATCGGTCCGTTGCTTGTGAGCGCGTGCGCCCACAGGGCTTCGGCGTGTTCGGTTCCGGTGATCATCTGGGTTGCGATGGCCGCGATGATGGTTTCCTCCGTCTCGGCCGGGCCGGTGTACGGGGTGTAGGTCGCGCCCGGGTCCTGGTTGTAGGCGCTCCCGCGGTAAACCATTTCAGCGTTCAGGGCGCTGTCGGTGATGCTCTCCAGCGGGTAGGCCGGGCAGCAGTCGTCCTGCCCGTCGCACAGGAGGTTCTGCCAGTGGCTGGAGGTCACCAGCCAGCCGTCTTTGAGCGGTGTCCCGGCCTCGTCCAGGACCTCAATGAGGGCTTCGATGTGCTCGTGGAACGGGCGGGGCAGCTCCGGCGCGCCGGTCTGGTCGGTGTAGACCGCCAGCAGCACCGAGGTAGTGGCGGGGTCCGCTGCGAGGTGCCCGGCGACGGTCCGGGCGTACATGGCCGGGGTAGGCGCCAGCGGAACATCGACGCGCAGGGTGGCGCCCAGCCGCCCGTTGTTGACGGTGATGAGCACGAAGGATTCCCGGGGAACGGAACCCAGGGCGTGCGGGATGAAGCTGAGAACGTCGGCGGGGCCGGTGGCGCGTACTGAATCAGTCATGGTTTTGGTCCTTTGCTGAGGATTGTTCGGTGGTGGGGGGACGGCGTTACCGGGCCAGCTGCCCCTCTTTCTCCCCCGTTGTTTTTTGGTTGCTGGCAAGCTTGCTTGCTCGGTGGCCGACGGAGCCCTGTCTACCTGCAGGGCAAGGGGCGCGGGATCTGCGAAGGAAATAAGCGACGCAGGAGCGCCGCAGCCGATCCCGTGCGCCGCAGGCCCCTGGAGGAACGACAGGGGCTAGACGGGGTGGAGCGGACGCCTAGAATCCGGAGGACAGCAACCAAAAAACGTCGAAGACGTAGAAATCAGGTGATGACGGGCAGGAGCTCTGCGACGGACCGGCACCACCGGACAGCCGGCCGCGCCAGCGGACGCCCGCCTTCTGGTTGCACCGCAACCAGGGCGAGCACCAGCGAGCCTGCCCGGGAATCCAGCCGTGCGGTGGCGGGGTCTTCGGTGGCGTGTCACGGCACCTGTTCCCGGCCCCGGGGTTTGGTGGTGGGAACGGCGGGCCGCCGCCAGGTGATGATTCCCTGTGGCGGGTACGGCTCGGCGGTGGCCCGCCCCGCGCCTGAGGCGGGCCGGGGCTACTGTCCCCGGCCCGCTCCCCCCGGTGCTAGTGGGCGGGGGGTTGGCTTCCTTCCATCAGGGCCAGCAGGCCCCATAGTTTGGCCGGGACGTCTGCTTCGTCGCCGTCCGGGGTTTCGCCCAGGAACACCACGTCGCCGCAGTAAACGTCCTGGAGGTCGCCGGTGAGCTGGAGGACCATCGCCCCGGCGCGGGTGTTCGGTTCCAGGCCAAGGATCTTGCCTTCCTCGTTGAGGTAGAAGTGCCAGTTATCGCCGCTGACGGCTTCGATGTTGCCGCGCACCAGGTGTTGGAGGGTTTCCAGGTCCGCGGTGATGGAATCAACGCGGGCAGGCTGCGACGTGTCGGCGGGGATGATGAGGGCTTTGCAGGTGCTCATGGTGGTTCTCCTTCGTGAAAAGTTGGGGGGATGGTGCCCCGCCCGGCTTTGGGCGGGGCACCGGTGGGGCTGGTTAGGCCGCTTCCTGATACATGGACGGGATCCGGTACTTGCCGGGCAGGTCGGCGGCGGCCTCGGGCAGGTCGTCCGGGCCGTGGGCCTGCCCGTTTTTCCAGTGGAAAAATGCCTGCTCGCTGATCGCGTCCCAGAACTTGGCTTTGGTCCGGTAGAACGTGGTCGTCACGTCGCCCTCGCAGTAGGTCGCCATGCCGAACAGATTGCCTACGGCGTCGGCCGTCCGGGTTCCGGCGACCATGACATAGGGCCACTGGCCCAAGTCCCAGCCGTCAGAGCCCCAGCTGGGAATCACAGCCCAACCGTGTTCGCCGATGAGTTCCATCCAGTCGTAGCCGGTGTTCATGTGGTAATCACCCAGCACGGTCACGTCGTCGATGCTCTCGCCGGTGTCCTCGGTGGTGATCGTCTTGGTGGTGATGGCGTTCATGGTTTTGGTCCTTTGCTGAGGATGGGGGTGGTGGGGGGACGGCGTTACCGGGCCAGCTGCCCCTCTTTCTCCCCCGTTGTTTTTTGGTTGCTGGCAAGCTTGCTTGCTCGGTGGCCGACGGAGCCCTGTCTACCTGCAGGGCAAGGGGCGCGGGATCTGCGAAGGAAATAAGCGACGCAGGAGCGCCGCAGCCGATCCCGTGCGCCGCAGGCCCCTGGAGGAACGACAGGGGCTAGACGGGGTGGAGCGGACGCCTAGAATCCGGAGGACAGCAACCAAAAAACGTCGAAGACGTAGAAATCAGGTGATGACGGGCAGGAGCTCTGCGACGGACCGGCACCACCGGACAGCCGGCCGCGCCAGCGGACGCCCGCCCTTCTGGTTGCACCGCAACCAGGGCGAGCACCAGCGAGCCTGCCCGAACCGGCCCGCATTTCCCCAGGGAATGGCCGGCACCCGTAGGTGGTGGTTGTCGGTGCCTGGATGCATGATGAACCAGTAAGATTTATTCGAAGCTATCTTCGTATTGCTAAGAGTGTCGTTCGTTGAAGTGTTCTAAAGGTGTGGTATGGACCGTGACCAGCTCAAACGGCTGCAGGCCCGGTACGCCCGGCGGGCCGGCCCGATCGGTCTGACCCCGGAAGAACTGGACCTGGACAACGCCCCGATGCAGGTCGATGTGCACGGGATCCCGGTCAAAGCCTGGATCCGGTTCCAGGACTGCTCCGAGCTCATCGAGGGCCTTGCGCACACGTGGACACAGAAAGCCGTGCAGGTGTCCTGGACCGACGGGCCGCTGCGCCGCTCGACATGGGTATGGGCCTCGGCCGTCACCCGCACCAGGACACTTGAACGAACTTTGGGAGAAAGAACACAACGTGACAGCAGTACAGACTGAAGCCCCCCTCGCGGCCGCGGTGGACGTCCGCTTCACCCTCGACGGCACCCCTTTGGCCGTCAGGTACGACGGGCATATCTGGGCCGTGGCCGCGGACCCTGTCCGCTGGTTCGAACGCGAATCCTGGTGGGAAACCCAAAACCGCGCCCCGGTCGGGGCGGCCGTAGTCGATACGACAATCTGGCAGGTCCAGGTCAGGATCAACTCGGCTTCTCCACTGCGGACCATGCAGCTGCGCCAGCCGGCGATGACCGATCACTGGATCCTGACCTCCATCGATGACGCCACCTAACCCCACCACAGCGCCGGGAGTCCTGTATGGGCAGGCGATCCCGCCGGCGGTGTGGGAGGGCATCCGTACCGAGTACGGCCTTCCCACCCTCGCCCAGGTACGAACCCGGCTCGCCTCGATCCACGCGGATCCCGAACCCGTCATGCGTCAGCTCGTACGGATCTTCCTCGGGGACGAGACCCTGTGCCCTGGCTACCAGTTCACCGACACCCTGGAAGTGAGGCCGGCCGTTCTCGTCCTGTTTGCCAGGGCGATGGAGCTGCGGATCGCTCACAACTACTTCAGCGCCTGGATCACTACACCCTGCCCGGACCTGGAAGGCCGGCGCCCGGTGGACCTGCTCCACCACCCCATTCCCCCGCTCCTGCACGCTATGGAACGGTTCGGCACATCAAAGAACACCACCACAAAGCAGAAGGTAAAAACGTGGAATTAACAGGCACCATCGAAGCCCCGGACGGGTCCCACGATCACGTCACAGCCGCCGCCGGCGACACGTATGATGCGGCCCTCACAACGCTGCGTGAACGGGTCCCGGAGGGACACCGACTCATCGGTATCCGCACGAACTGACATGACCTCCAAGGAAAACCCGGAGTTCACTCCGATCCGGGAATCGCTTCTGCCCACAGGGTTCGCCTCCCCCGCACAGGACTACTTCTCCGGCCGGATCGATCTGAACAAAGCCCTGATCCCCAACCCGGCCAGCACCGTCCTGATGAGAGTCCGGGATAACGCCATGAACCTGGACGGAATCTGCGCCGGGGATGAAATCCTGATCGACCGCACCGGCACACCCCACCACGACTCCGTCGTGGTGGCCACCGTGGACGGCGGCGAAACCCTCATCCGCCGACTCCGCCAAACCAACGACCGCTCCTGGCTCGAAGCCTCAAACCCAAACGTTCCACCAACTGAAATCTCAGACGGCACCGACCTGCAAATCCTCGGAGTCGTCACCCGCACCCTCCACAGAATCCTGTAGAGAGTCACCGCGAAGGGGGTGCGTGGGCATGGACCCACGCACCCCCTTCTTCTGTGTTGTTGGATAGCGGCCAACGACATCAGTATGTCGTAGAGAAGGTCCCGTAACGCATCCGAGGAAGATCGAAGTGTGACTGCCTCGCGGCCCAATGAGGAAACAAGCGTCGATTAAGGGACGTGTGTAGTCTGCACTGCCCGCATTTTATTTTTTATTTTAAAATAAAATAGCAACTAGTTTGACACTGTTTACCGAAGATGATACACTCGTATTATTGTGCGCAATTGTGCAGCATGTAACTGAGAGATAGGAACTTAAAATTGACAGAAAATAGTGGTATTGATGAGCTTGTTGCAGACCTCGAGTCAGAACCCATTCAGGTAGTAAACCTCTTGCGACTGCGAGAGATTTTTGGGTATAAGCGCCTTGGCAACCGCGTACTTGTAGACATCTCAAAGGAACTGTCTGACCGTGGGTTGGGATATTTTCCAAGAGAGATCTTGGATGCGAACGACCAGCCACGACAGTGGGAAGAGCTTCGGATTTTCCGCAAGCAATCACCCGTGGGCAAACTCGTGACTGCCGTTCTGGCACCGAGCCAAGAAAACGACGTTTTCCTCAAGGAAGCCAGCACCAATGATGAGACAAACGCAGCAGCAGTACTGGATCAAATCAGGACGCTCCTGGGCGACTAAGGCTAAATCGAGAGCGCCACTGTCTAGAGGAGAAGTTCTTCTTGACGGTGGCGCTTTTGTTTTAGGACATCTTCGTAACCGTTACAGCTGCTGCTGGAGCGTACGTCTGGTTCTGTGGAACTCAGACAACGGGCGTCTCATTTTCTTAGAACTGGAACGGATGGAAAGCCTCAAAGGCGGACGTTGATGGCACGCGCGGACCGTCACGGTGCCTCCGGGCGGCCTGAAGTCAAGATTCTGCGCGTGCGGGGCCGGCTCTCCTGCCTTTCTATCGTTCCGTGAGTCGCCTGAAGAGCGGCTGGCGCAAAGCTACGATGGGTAGATGGCCGGCCGACATCTGAAAGAGATATTCAAAGCGTTCCATGCTCGGGATGAGCTGGCGTTTCGTCGTGCTGCGACTGAAATTATTGAAGAGGAGCAAGCCAAGCATCACAATGCATTGGCGCGAGATCTCCAGAAGCTTCTTGTGTCCGGGGGCGGTTCAATCGATTCGGGAGCCACAGTAATTGTGCCTGCGCCGCCTAAAGACCGCGAGGGCGAATGGGATCTGGGTGAGGTGAAGGAGCCTGAGCGCCTCCTTGAAGACCTGATTCTTGATACCAAGGTTGTTAAGACACTTGACGGCCTTAGCAGGGAAGTACGGCAGTGGCCTTCCCTCGACGCAGCGGGCATCGGTCGCCGGCAGCGCATTCTGCTTGAGGGGCCGCCTGGCTGTGGCAAGACAACCGCAGCAGAGGCTTTGGCAGCAGAATTGGGTCGTCCTTTCCTCTTGGTTAGGCTGGACGCCGTTGTTTCCTCCTATCTGGGAGAGACCGCAAGTAACTTGCGACGGATCCTCGATTACGCAGATCAAGCCCCGTTCGTCGTACTCTTCGATGAGTTCGACGCGTTGGGACGATCCCGTGATGACCAGTCGGAACACGGAGAGATGAAGCGAGTCGTCACAGCTTTCCTGCAGATGACGGACAGATACAGAGGGCCGAGCCTCCTTCTTGCAGCCACCAATCACTCGGGCCTGTTGGACCAGGCCCTTTGGCGCCGCTTTGATGAAGTCCTCACGTTCAGAAAACCGACGGTGCATGAAATTCGCAGGCTCATTCGACTTCGGCTCCGAAGCGTTGCCCATGTCCCCGTTGACATTGAGCGATATGCGAGTGCTCTGAAGGGGCTGCCGCATGCGGCTGTCGAAAAATTAATCACTGATGCACGCCGAGAGGCACTGCTGAGGAACGCCGAGGCTGTGGGCCCCGAGGACTTCGATGCTGTGCTCTCCGCTGTGGTCACCCGCCCCTGGTGAGTTAGGAAACAATGGCCGATCATCTCCTCCTGCCCGACCCTCGTCGGCTTCCCTCACGGCGAGCATCCGGAAGTGGCGGTGGGGGCTCTAATCGTCAATGGGGACGGCACGGAAACCATTTGAAGACCCAATTGACTCAGGTCGTAAGGGCACCGCGACGGATCGATCAGGGGATCGATCCTGGCCTCGTTTTCAAGATCCGAGCCGCGTCCAGACCTACAGACGGCGGGTTTGAAGGCCGGGGTCTCCAGATTCTCGGCGAGACCGTGGACTACACGTATTTCGTCTTATCGGAAGACAACGGTGCAGCACTTTCGACGGCTATCTCGAACTACTCCACCCGAGGCGTACTGCGATCATTCTTTGATGCCGTTAACGACATCGAACCTTACGGTCCGGCTGACCGGCGAGGAGCTGGCGTCAAAGGGCTCACCGAATTTAGCGGGACGATCGCCGTCGATATTGGCCTGTGGGCTGCTGGCAGCCAAGCCGAGGCTGTTCGGAGAGCTAGCACAGTTGAAACCGTCCTGGCGGCTTCTCAAGGTCGCGTCCTGTTGCGCTCCACGTCCGCACGCCGGAACTTTCTTCGCGTGGAAGTTGATGAACAGGGATTGCAGGACTTGCTAGAAATCAGCGTCGTGGAGGTCGTCAGAACGCCCCCAGTACCATTTCTGGATTTCCGCGAGTGGAGGAACCTGTCCGTTGATGAACTCAGTCTCGCCAGAGAGCCAAGTGCCACGGTTGGTGTCCTTGATGACTCCCCTGCCACTGCACACCCGTTACTCGCGGGGTTGGTGCAGTCAGTCGATTCCCTCGCGCCTGATGGCTACCAGTGGCAGATGCAGGGCCACCACGGCACAGAAGTTGTTGGACGGGTCCTCTACCCAAACCTGGCGGACGAACTCCGGGAGCTTCGTCCTATAACAGGATTGGGCACCGTTCGCGTTGTCCGGATACTGGAGCCGGACCCCCACCGCGCCGATTCACCACCGCGCTTCGCAAACTACGACTTTCCGCACGAGATTGTCAGCCAAGCCATCCGGCATCTTCATGGCACCTACGGGGTTAGGATCTTCAATCTGTCAGTAGGGTATGCGGAGCCGTTTGATGAACTTCATGTCGGTCCTTTGACCGAGACCATTGACGACTTGGTTCGGGAACTGAACATTGTAGTCATCGTTCCTACCGGCAACACTGGGACGACCATGGACGGACGAACTGACAGTGGCCACCACGTTCTCCACGACAAACCCGAATACTTCTTCTCCCCGGAACACAGATTGGCAGAACCGGGCCCGGCAGCTCTCGCCGTAACGGTAGGCTCACTGGCATTGAGCGGTGCCGCTGCAGAGCTGCCGAACAGATTCGGCTGGCAGGCTGTATCAGCTGAGGATGAACTTTCGTGTTTTAGCCGAACTGGACCGGGTGTCGGGACAGCTGCGCGGCGCATGAATAAGCCGGACGTTTCTCACTACGGTGGCAACCTGGTCATCAACGACTCGGGCTACGTCGTTCGTAATGACCCTGGAACAGGAATGGTCACCCCGTCCTTCCGAAGCGGGGATGGGCGCTTATTCGCATCCGTCATCGGAACAAGCTTCGCTGCACCGGCAGTAGCTCGCGTGGCAGCTGATGTTGCTCATGCATATCCGGACTCCTCTGCAAACCTCATCCGGGCACTTCTCGTAGCTGGCGCCGCTCCCACAGCACCAGCCACCGCGATCGGGGACCTGCATCGCCGCTCCGGCTTATACGGAAACGGACGACCGTCCAGCCACCGTTCTATCGATAGCGGAGCTAAGAGAACGACCATGACATACGACGGCGCTCTGCCGATCGACACCGTCCAGATTCATCCTCTGCCACTTCCCGAGATATTCAGACGCGGGAGCGGAGGGGAACGAACGATAACTGTCGCGCTTGCCTACGACCCTCCGGTAAGAAGACAACGGCGCGAGTATTTGGCCTCGTCTATGAAGTTGGACATCTACCGAAACATCGATCCTGATGAGCTGGCAGAAATGCTGATTAAGCAGGATCCGGATGATGCGAAAGACCTCATCAAGGACAAGCGGAGACTAAGGATGACGCCAGGCAGCAATTCCTTTACGAACAGCACGCTGCAGTTACGGCAATGGGCCGCACGCAATTCCTTCACCGACGACGATGAAACTTTTTTTGCTGTGGTCACTCACAAGGCCCAAACCTGGGCGCGATCCCACCCTGACTATGAGACGCAGTCCTACGCTCTGGCAGTAACCCTTGAAGACCAGCACCTTGTTCAGGCGGATCTTCATCAGCTACTGATGCAACAGGTCAGAGTGCCAGCCAGGGCGCGCATCCGGTCCTGAACCGCGCGGCAGGAAGTCGTAACTAAAGGCGTGGCATTAGCGGTCCCGGCGTTGATCCTTAGCCACCAGGTGTGGGAATTTCTCCTGGAGGCAATCACGGAACTCTTGTGCCAGGTTTGAGCTAACCGTCCGCAGTTGCTCGATGGAATGTACGCAATTCACTCGCGACTCAAGCTCCCGCTCGAACATGTCCAGGTGGACCTTAAGTCTGTCTAGAGGCAGGCTCCCGTTCAAGTGTGCTTCAACCACTCCTACAAAGGCTGAGGCCTTTAGATCGAGTGTCACCATTTCATAGGGATCCCAGTAAAGGCTGCCCCATTCGTAGTCCATCTCCGGGGTCATCCAACGGAGGCCCACAGTTAGCAACTTTGGGCGGGCAATGATTACCAGAAGGTCCCTAGATTGCCGCAGCTCCGTTGTAGCGCGCGTAACATCGCTGATGCGTGCGCCATTGAAAGTATTGAAGGCGTTCTCCACGGATGCTGCTGCATCCGACAACTTCTCCGTAAACCGCAGCGCACCAGGCCTTGGGTTAGCCGGCTTTTCGACGTCACGAATGAGTCCCTGTATTGCTCCGTGAGCATATGCCAGATTGTGCTGTAGACGATTTATGTCAGTTCCAGGGGCTACAAGCCTTCCGGCTCTCTCGTTCAACTCTCCAGCAGCAGCAATCGCCGTTCGAATAGCACTCAAAAGGGCAGTGCGTTCCTCCTGATACGAGGTAACCGACCGGAGTACCACCAACGCAAGCGGGATGCCAAAGCACGCGGTTGTTCCCGCACTGTATATGTTGAGTTGGAAAGGGGCGCTTATCCAGTACCCAGAAAGATCAAATCGCCACCCAATGACCAAGCCAAAAATTCCTATCAAGGGCAAAAACAGGACCAGGGCCTTAAACCCGTTCCCTGATTCCTTAATTGCGGCGCCCGCTCTTTCCCATTCAGCCCTAACTTCGGTCCCCACGGCGCCTCCTGTCTAGTGGTGGCATAGTCTTACATGCCTCAGACGCATCCCACCGGATTACACAGCCCGGGGTGTCCTGGTAATGCTGTCTCAGTTTCACGGCCGTAGTGTTGAACCCAAGAACTATCGGCGGCCGCTGACCCGCATTCCGTTGCAAGGTGAGAGCGGGTGTGTTGGTCAGCCGTGGGCGAGGATGGTGTCGATGAGTTGGGCTAGCTCCGGTGCGTCGTTCGGGGTGACTGCCGGTCCGGCTTTCACGGCTGTGGCAGCCAAGGTTCCTTTGATGCCCGTCATGGTCAACATTGTCTGGGTTTCCCCCGTGGCAAGGGTTTGTTTTCCCAAGGCAGCGAATGACTGGTCCCCGCCCGTCTTGGCCTCTATCTGCTGGATCTCGGTGGTGATCTTCTGCCCGCCAAGTTCGATCGTGAAGTTACTGCACGTGGCCACGGCGTTCTTTGACGCTGCCAGCTGATCGGCCATTTCCTGGGCGTCTTTGAGGGCAATGACGGTCACCACGATCGATGTCTTTTCTTCCGCTGCCACGGTGGTCCCGGCAGCGTAGGTGCTGTCCTCAGGGACCTGAGCGTTGCTGTCGGAAAGGGCCTTGCACTCGGGCGGGGTAAACACGGCGGTCTTCAGCAATTCCTTGGCTTTGATGATGCCCTGGTCGATCTGCGCCGCGGGAACCACCGTCAGGGGGCGGCCCTGGGCGTCCTTCAAGGTGGCCAGAACCGCGCTGAGGTCCGCATCCGTGTAGGTCTTCGCGGGGCTGGGTTCCGGGCTGGCGGATGGTTCCGGTGCAGCGGAGGTTGCCGGCGTTGTTCCGGTGCCTGTTCCACACCCTGCAAGGGCCAGGAGCGCGGTCAGAGCGAGGGTTGTGACTGTGGTGCGCCTTTGCATGGACTGATCCCCTTCAGTTCGCCGGCCGCCCCGAGATTCGGCGCGCGTCCCGGAACCGTATCCTGCGGGTTCCTGCCCCAGGCTGATACGGCCGTGCTGCTCACGCACAACAGCGGACGACGGGGTTTACCCCCTCCTTGCCACCGCTGCCGGACGCGATAGGACCAAGCTATGCGGCCACATCTCAAACCGGGCACAGTAATCAGTACCTGCTTTACATTCCCCGCACTACTCCCCTGCAGGTGTGATGGCGGCAGATTCGCGGTGAGGGAAGGGGCCCATTGGCCGTGACAAGAGTTGTCAGTACGCTTACTGGTTTTTGTCGTGGGCGTTTATCTATTCAACGCATGTTCTGCCCCGTACCGTGAGCGTCATCACACTTTTCCGAGTCGGGAGCAAAGATGCTTATTGGGGGCCGGCGCAAAGCGCCACGGAACCATTCACGCCAGCAAGCCGGCGGCCATGTGCCGCCGGCTTCGTTGTACCGTGGCGCTGTCGCCGGGGCCCTGGGGATGGCGTTGCTGCTCGCAACGGCCGGACCTGGCCTGGCAGCGATCCCGGCAGCGAGCACCGGGGCGCAATCCACGATCGGGAAGCTCGGCAGCCGGCCCGGGGCGACCCGATTGCCGCTGCCGATCAATGACCAGATCAGCGGCTCAGTCGATGTCGGCACAGGAAACCTGGCGCTTTCCATCACCGGTCTCTCCCTTCCAGGGATCAACGGAGACACCCCGTTGGGAGTGGTGTTCAACTCCCAGTCCACGGACACGACCGGCAGCGACGCCGGCCCGCGATGGACACTGGCCGCAGGCGCAGCAGGAACACTCTCTTCCACCTCGTCGGGAGTCCTTTACACGGCAGGGGACGGGTACTCCGCCCTCTTCACTCCCGTTTCCGGCTCCACCACAGCGTTCACCTCCCCTGCCGGAGTGAAAGCCGATCTGGAACGAACCCTTAGCCCTTCGCTTGGTTACAAGCTGACCTCCCGAACTTCAGCGACTGTTGTTTGGTTCAACGATGACGGGCGGACGAAACTGGTGGAGGACCGAAACGGCAACGACACCGTTTATGGACCGGCCACAGGCAAGATCACCACGGTCACCTCGCACAAGGGCCCGTCAGGGGCGCGCAGCGCAACCCTGACCTACGACTCCCTGGGCGACCTGTCCGGGTTCACCCAGACCAGCGGCACCTCAACCCGGGCGGTCTCTTTTACCCGTGACGGGGCAGGGAACCTGGAGTCCTTCACCGACTTCGCAGGGAAGACCACTGATTTCGCGTACACGAACAGCCGGATCACCACGATCACTCCCCCGACCGGCGGGGCAACAACCATTACCTACGACACGAACGGGAAAGTCACCCGGATCACGCGGGCGAACGCGAGCAGCGGCTCCCCCGGCAGCTCAGTCACCCGAATTGCTTACCCGTCGGCCACGCAGACCCTTGTTGCCGGCCCGAACACCGACCTGGCCGTCGCTGTAGCGACCGGCCCCCGCACCACCTACGCCCTCACAGCTGACGGGCGGGTTTCCCAGGCCACTGATCCGGAAGGGCGGATCCGGTCCGGGACCTACACCGGGGACTTCGACACCCTCACCGCCACCCAAGGCACCGGCACCACCTCAGGGACGACGACCAACACGTTCGGGGCGAACACCGGGGAATCGGTCACGAAGTCCCAGTCCCAGACCGGGGCGGCCTCCCAAGCTGCTTACGGAAACACGGCCGCGAACACCAAGTACCTGGCTACCTCCTCCACCGATGATGCGGGTAACCAGTCCCTCTACACCTACAACGGTGCAGGTAACGCGCTGACGTCCTCGGACGCCCTGGCAGCCGTGGCGACCCTGACCCCAAACCCGAATAACGACGGAACGGTGACCGAGGCGCTGGCCCCGGGGAACGGGACAAACAAAACCAAGTACACCTACGAATTCGGCCAGCTGAAGACTCTGACCCCGGTCACGGGGTCCTCCCTGGGCGCCAGGGCGTTCACTTACGATGAGTGGGCGCGGCCTAAGACTGCCACGGACGGCCGAGGTATCACCCTGACCTACACCTATGACGCTGTCGGCAGAATGACCGGCACGTCCTTCTCCGGAACCACCCCGGCGGCCAGCTACACCTATAACGACAACGGCCAGCCGCTAACCCGGGTCGATGCCAACGGGACAACAACCTTCACCTATGACCAGATGGGCCGGTTGACCTCCCGGGTCAACACTGCCGGCGGCGGGACCATCTCCTACGGCTACGACAAAGCCTCGAACCTGGTCTCCACCACCGACTCCCGCGGCACCACCACCTACACCTTCGACACCTCAGGGGTCATGGAAACCCTCGTCTACCTCATCGACGGGGTCCAGAAGACCCTGGCCGTCGCCACCGATGACCGCGGCCGCCGCACTGACACTTGGCTGCAGGCCTCCCCCGCCCGAACGGCATGGAAAGCCAAGAGCCACACCGACTACGACCGCTCCGGCCGGGTCACCCGCGTCACCGCCAAATCCGGTGAAGGCGACACCGACAACACCACTGTCATGGACCTCTCCTACTGCTACGCAGCAGGATCCACCGCACCGACCTGCTCCACCACCGCCACCGCAGACCGGTCCAAGATCCAATGGGTCAAAGACAACCTCAGCGGCGCCGTCACCACCTACACCTACGACGCAGCAGGCCGGCTCACCAAAGCAGCCATCACCGGTGGCACCAGCCCCACGACTTATAACTACACCTACGACTCCCGCGGGAACCGGCTCACCGCCAACGGCGGCACCGGCGGCAGCCAGACCTTCACCGCGAACGCTGCAAACCAGATCAGCACCTCCGGCTACACCTACGACGGGGCCGGAAACCTCACCGTAGACCCGAGCGGTACCTACGCCTACAACGGCGCCGAACAAATGACCTCAGTGACCAAAGCCGGCACCACCTACAACTACACCTACGCCGGGACCTCCCAAACCGAGGTTCTTTCCCAGACCACGCCGGCCGGGAATTACTCCATCACCTACGGTCGCACCGATGCCCAGGGCCTGCCCATCATTGAGCAGTACAAGAAGGACACCCTCACCGCCTACGTCGAACACGACCCGATCACCGGCGAAGCCCTCATGCTCCGC
The DNA here is from genome assembly GCF_050847375.1 of Arthrobacter sp. G.S.26. Classification (NCBI taxonomy): domain Bacteria; kingdom Bacillati; phylum Actinomycetota; class Actinomycetes; order Micrococcales; family Micrococcaceae; genus Arthrobacter; species Arthrobacter sp. G.S.26. The sequence continues at coordinate 138,022 of NZ_CP193753.1, forward strand.
ACCAGCTCCGGCATGCAGTCCCTCTACCTCTACGACGGCACCGGCAACCCCGCAGCCCTGGTCACCAGCGCCCCCACCACCGCCTTCTCCTACGACTACGACCCCTACGGCGTCGCCATCCTCGACGAAGACTCCGGCGGACTCGGCACATCCCAGAACCCGTACACCTTCAAAGCCGGCATCCAGGACCGCACCACAGGATGGGTCAAATTCGGGCAACGCTGGTACAACCCCAAAACAGCCCGCTGGACCCAACAAGACACCCTCGACACGCCCCTCGACCCCAAAAACGCCAACCGCTACGCCTACGCCGCCAACGACCCCATCAACAACGCAGACCCCACAGGTCAATTTTCTTTCGGGGACTTCGCTGGCCAAATAATAGGCTCTGCTGCCGCTGCTGTTGGAGTAGGGCTTGGCGTTGGACTCAAAACAAGCGTAGGAGGATGGGCCGTAGGCGCCGTCGGTTCCTGTCTCGGTGGGGCGCTCACTGAAGGTGTCGCCAATACACTCGACGGTGAATCCACATCATTGACAGATGTCGGACTGGCCTGTGGAGCGGGAGTTCTTGGTTTCGCTGTAGGTGGCGTCATAGGCACCGGAATCGGCAAGGCCAGGGTGTGATTTGGGGACCTCTTACCGCTTGAAAGTCAGGACAAGAACATGGCACTTATCTACCTCATAGCTGGTTGCGTCTTCTTTGTAGGCTTCGGAATAAGCTACTTTCTCTGGCAAACGTCGGATCGCCGCGGACGTTCCCCCGAATTCAGAAAAAGAACTGTGATCTCAAGTATCGCGAGCCTGGGTCTCGTTGCAGTCTGCTTAGTACTATTCCTACTGAACCAACCTTCCGCTGAAGCGACCTCGGGCGTGATTGATGAGTGGACAATCACTCACGCACTGGCTCGAAGGTACTGGTAAAGCGTTTCGCGGCTGATGCCGAATTCGCGGGCGAGGGCGGCTTTCTGCGCCCCCGCCGCTGCCCTGGCCCGGAGGGTATCGGCCTGTTCGGGTGAGAGCGCTTTGGCCCGGCCGCGGTAGACGCCCTTGATCTTGGCCAGGGCAATGCCTTCTCGCTGCCGTTCCCCTATCAAGGCACGCTCAAATTCAGCGAAAGCGCCCATCACCGAGAGCATCAGGTTAGCCATCGGTGAGTCCTCCCCCGTGAAGCTCAGATTCTCTTTCACGAACTCAATCCGCACGCCCTTGGCAGTAAGCTTCTGAACCAGGGCCCGGAGGTCATCCAGGTTCCTGGCGAGACGGTCCATGCTGTGCACCACCAAGGTGTCACCCTCACGGATGAACTTCACCAGCTCCACGAGCTGGGGCCGTTTCACGTCCTTCCCGGACGCTTTATCCGTGAAGAGCCGGTCCAGCTGCACCCCTTCGAGCTGCCGTTGGGTGTTTTGATCCAGGGTGCTGACCCTGATGTATCCGATTCGCTGCCCAGCCATACCATTTCCTGCCTGTAGTGTCAGGCTGAAATCTAAGACCCTCGCAGGTGCCTGTCAAACTAACGAAACAATGACCCTAATCTGACATGCAGGGACCATGGGCCCTGACGTCAGTTTGGGGTACACCAAAAGCTGACACACGGCTCTCTTGCCTGTTGCTCGGAACAACCGGAATTGATCTACATTTTTGAACGAGAAGTCCGGTCCGCCCGCCAACAGCGGGGGACAATTCTCATAAGTTATCCGCCGCTACTGCTACCAAGGAGCTACCCTACGGCTCCTACTTCCAGCCGTGGACAACCTGAACTGACCCCGGCTATGGACCGATCAGGGCCGCATCAGTTCGGGCCTCTTGATCAGCAAGCACGGGTTTTGCCCGGCCGAGACAGGTTGACGGAATATCCATTATCGGCTCTCTAAAATGCTCGTGGGAGAGGCCCGAGAGGACCGTCTTCTATCGTCTGATTCGGCAGGCGAACTCAGACCGGCAGCGGCCGGTCGTTGGCATACACAACACCCAACTGAGAGCGAACGCCGTCGAACAACTCCAGAATGGCCACCGAATCAGCCCATGGCATGGTGGCGCTTTCCAGCTGTCCTGCCTGAATGCAGCGAGTGACCTCACGCAGCTGGTAGGTGTAGCCGGACCCGGGTTGGTCAAAGGATTCCTCGCGACTGGTGTCCCCTCCGGTGCTGATCCGGATCGTCCTGGGATTGTTCACCAAATCCACGGTTTCGATCATGCCCTTGGTTCCCGAGACCACGGCCGTGCGAGGCCCAAATGAGGACAGGTAGCTGATCAGCTGCGCCTGGGCACCCCCGTCGTACTCCAGCGTCAGCGCGTTCTGGCTGTCCACACCAAAGTCCGTCACAATGCCGGAGGCGCGCACCGCATTGGGGGCACCCAACGCACCCCAGGCCCAGAGCAGCGGGTAGACGGTAACATCCAACAACGCGCCGCCGCCGTCGGCCGGAGCCCAGACGCGGGCACTGAGGTCTTCCGGCGCCGGGAAGCCCAAATCCGCACGGACCCAGCGCACGGTGCCGATTTCTCCCGAGGCGATGATGTCCAGGGCCCGCTGGATGCCGGGCACAAAACGGGCCCAGACTGCCTCCATCAGGAACAGCCCGCGCTCACGGGCCAGGTCCACCAAGGCGCGGGCCTCGGCAGCATTGATGGTCAGAGCCTTCTCGCACAGGACATGTTTGCCAGCGTTGAGGGCCGCCTTGGCCACCTCGTAGTGGTAGGCGTGCGGGGTGGCGATGTAGACCACGTCCACCTCGGCGTCCTGGACGAGCTGCTCATAGCCGGTCTCGCCGTCGTCCTCGATCCTGTCGTAGTAGGCGCGGACAAAGCCAAACTCCGCCGCGAACTCCTCGGCATTCGCCTGGGTGCGCGAGCTGACTGCCTGAAGCACGGCATCCTCCAACAGCGCCAGGTCCGCAGTGACAGTGTGGGCGATGCCGCCGGTGGCCACCACTCCCCAGCGCAGTGCGGTGCCCGTGGCGGTGAGAGTCTCGGGGTTGTCCGTGGTGTACCAGTCAGGTTTGGCGATATGGCGAAGTTGGGGCGTCAGTTCTGCCACTGCCTTAACGTGCCCCGAAGAATCTGCTACGGCATGGGGGCCTGTCGGGCGCGGGTGAGATTGCAATGGCTCTGCGTTTCGCATTGACGGTCCCGCGGGTCGCGTCACTTTCAGGCTGGGTGCGGTGGCGGTCCCGCCTTTGGCGTAGAGCGACAGACTGGTGCTGTCCGGCCCGGGAAATATCAGGCCTGTCATGGTGATTTGGCCGTCTTGGGCGAAGACTTCCACTGAGCAGTGGTCGATGAAAAGGGTGAGATTGTAGGACCCGTCGGAGGCAGGTTTCAGTGGGGCCGTATCGGTGGAAGCAAAGGAGTCGTGGAATTCCGTGTTGCCGGAGTTTGTCCGGTCCATGATGAGAAGGTTCTCGGAGGGGCGGATGCCGATGCGTGTGCCGTCGGTGCCGTTGCCTCGAATGATGAGTCCGAATTCCTCTGCGGATTCCGGGATGAAGGTCACCTCGATGGTCTCTACCGGCGCTCCGGTGTGCAGGTGGCGCTTTCCTTCATCCATTGCAAGATCAGACCAGGTGTTCACCGACAGTGCGTTGCCGGTTCGATATTCGTCGGCGACCCGTTGGGACAGCCGGTGCTGGCCCTGCTCGGTGACCAGGGAGATTTCGCGTACAAGTGACATCGAACTGCGCCATGGCCAGGTCGGGATGTCGGCGCCATATTGCCAGTTGTTCATCCAGCCAACCATGAGACGGCGCCCATCGGGTGCGTTATGGAATGAGACGGCCGCGTAATAGTCGCGTCCCCAATCGAGCCAATGGTAGGTGTCGAGCCCGGCCGTTTGGCTGCTGCCGTCGGTGACGGTTGTTTCGGATGTGAAGGCCACGCCGTCGAAGTGGCCGACAAAGTATTGGCCCCCTGACCCGCCGTTGGGCCCTCCGGGGTTGAGGTTCACGGTGAGAATCCACTTGGTCTGCTCTTTGTCGCCGTCCAGTGGCAAGGGGAATAGGTCGGGGCATTCCCAGACGCCGCCGGTGGCGTTGGCGGGTCCGAAGCTGCTGAGGTAGTGCCAGTCCCGAAGGTTATCGGACCTATAGATGACCACCCTGTGTTCCTCGGCTTCGACGGCCACCATCACCCAATAGCTGCCCGGGGGCCCGTTGTAGCGGAACACCTTGGGATCGCGGAAGTCTGCAGAGTTCCTGTCGAGGACGGGGTTGCCCTGGTGCTTTGTCCAGGTGTAGCCGCCGTCGGAGCTCCAGGCCAGGGACTGTGCCTGTGTGCCCCGGCGGGCTGAGCTGTCTTTGTAGGCGCTGGTGTAGATTGCCACCAGAGGGGCGGTCTGCCCGTTGCCGAGGCCGCTGGTGTTGTACTCGTCGATGACGATGCTGCCGGAATAGATATCCTCTTCGGCGTCGCAGAGGATGGCCACGGGCTGCTCGTCCCAGCTGATCAGGTCCACCGAGGTGGCGTGGCCCCAGGACATGTTGCCCCAGACATTCCCGAAGGGATTGTTTTGGTAATAGAGATGGTAGATGCCCTCGTGGTAGATGAGTCCGTTCGGGTCGTTCAGCCAGGTGTTCTTGGCTGTGTAGTGGATGGCGGGCCTGAAGATGTCATCATCGTTGATGGGATTGGCAGTCATGTCGTTGGGTGCCTTAATGGTTAATCGGTGGGTACGCTGCGGGCAGGTGGCTGCTGTGGCGGCTGTCAGGTGATTTCGGGCAGCAAGGAAACCCACTCGCCGGTGGGCGGTTGACGACGAGCGTCGGGCCCGGAAAACAGGTACTCCCACTGGTGGTGGGATGCCGGTCCGCCCACGGCAGGTGATCGCCTTTTGGCGCAGTCGGGGACTGTGTTGGTGTCAGTGACAGCCGCAGGAAGCGCGCAGTACCAGCTCGGTCGGGAAGATTTTCGTCTGCGTTTCCCCTCCTGGCTTGGGGGCCAGGAGGGCTTCCAAGGCGGTCTGCGCCAAGTCGTCTATTGGCTGGGCGACTGTGCTGAGCCTGGGCCAGGTGTATTCGGATTCGGGTGAGCCGTCGAAGGCGAACACCGCAAGGTCTTCCGGTACCCGCAGGCCACCCTCGTGGAGGGCGCAGAGGAGACCCACTGCCTGCTGGTCGGAGCTGACGAAGACGGCGGTGGGCCGCTCGGCGCGGGCGAGCAGTTCCTGTCCGGCACGGTGCCCGCCCTCACGGGTGAACGGTGCCCTGACGATGGGACCCGCCGTGAGGCCAGCATCCTGGATGCCTTGATGCCATCCGACCTCGCGGGCGTCGAGTTCGCCGCCGGCGTTGCCGCCCATCACCAGCCCGATGTGTTCGTGGCCGTGGCTAATGAGGTGCTCCACCGCCATGCGTGCCCCGTCCTGGAAGGCCACTCCAACGGAATTGGAACTGTGGGCTCCTGCCCCGTGTTTCATGACGGCGGGACTGCCTGCAGTGGCGAGGTCGGTGCTGTGGTTCAGGAGCACCGCGGGGATCTCTGCCTGTTCAAGATCCATCAGGTCCGGCTCGAACAGCATGCTGCAGAGGAACAGTCCGTCCACCCTTCTGGCGGCGAAGTTCTTGATGAGGCGACGCTCGGTGCGCAGCGAGGCCTGGGAATCCGCCAGCAGAAGGGTGTAGCCCCGCTCGGCCGCGGCGTTTTCGACGGCGCGGGCGAGCGAGGCGAAGAACGGGTTCATGGCGTCGGAGACGATCATGCCGAGCATTTCGCTGGAGCCCAGGGCAAGTGCCCTGGCTGCGGCGTTCGGACGATAGCCCAACGCCCTGATTGCCTGCCGCACCTTGGCCTCTTTCGCCGGTGATACTGGCCGGGGTCCGCCGTTGACCACGTAGCTGACGACGGCGGGACTGACCCCTGCCAGTCGGGCGACGTCATCGCGTGTGACGGCGGCCTTGGCTTGTGAGGTGGGGTGCGGCATGGCAACCATGCTAACGGCGATTTACTGGGCGGATTCGCGAAGTGCCGGGCGGGCCAGCTCTACGGGGGCGTCGCCGAAGTCGGGCACCGGCAGGCGTTCGCCGCCGCGCAGGGCTGACTGGTGGGCAACGATGCCGGGAAGCGTGTAGCGGGCCGCTTCCCAAGCGTTGACCGGAGGCAGGGTGCCGGTGTTGATGGCAGTGACGAAGTCATCCACGAGGAAGTGGTGGCTGCCCTCGTGGCCGTTGGGCAGGCCGCGGAACTCCGCCGGCAGGCGCCCGGCATCGTGCACGGATGCCATGCCGGAGATAAAGGCATCGCGCAGTGCGGGAGCCACGTCGGCCAGCATGGGGTCATCGAGTTCCATGGTGGCCTGGGTCTCAAGCTGATCACTGATGTCGGTCACGGTGTGCTTGTCCTGCCAGACGCTGACCAGGGCGAGCTGTTCCATGCTTGCCTCCGTACCGAAGTAGCGGAAGCGGCTCTCGCGCAGGTGGCAGGGGTAGCCCACCCTGCGGAACTCGTTGATGCGCATGGACCCGCCGCCGGCGAGTTCGAACAAGGCGCTGGCGTTGGAAAAGTCATTGTCGAACATGCTCACCTCGCGGTCGAAGACGCCGTCGCCTCGCTCGTCCCGCACCCCGACGCAGCTGACGCTGACGGCGTGACCGCCAATAGCTCCGAGCACTCCGCCAACGGAGTGGGTGGGGTAAAGCATCGGCGGGTAGCTGGCCGTAGCCTTCCAGTTTTCTCCGCCGCTGAACTGGTAAGCGTTGTAGAAGCCGAGGTCCATGTCGTGGACATAGTCGCCCTCCGCGTAGAAAATCCGGCCGAAGGCGCCCTCTGCATTCTTCTTGCGGGCCAGGACGGTTGCGGGGTTGTAGTAGCTGGTCTCGCCCATCATGTACGTCAGCCCGGTTTCCCGGACCGTGTCGATGATTTCTGCGATCTCCGCTTCGGAGATGGCCATCGGCACGGCGGAGTAAACGTGCTTGCCGGCCCGCAGTGCCTGCACCACGAGGGGCCCGTGGGTCCAGCGCTGGGTGAAGATCGCGACGGCGTCAACGTCGCTTTCAAGCATTGCCTCGAAGCTGTCAAAAGTCCCTGCAGCCCCGACACTGCTGGTTTGCGCCTCTGCACGCTCTTTGATGAGGTCGGTGAAGTAGATGTCTGAGATTCCGGGGTGGGCAGCGAAGAGCTTGGCGAACACGCCTGCGAACTGTCCTGCACCAACGATTCCAATTGAAGAAGTCATGAGAAAAAGCATGGGCCACAATTCTACGCGGGTCAAGTACTTGCGCGTTTTCTTCTAGGAGCCTTGAAAGATAGAGAAGTCTCTTGCAACAATTGACGCAACGCGCGTAGAGTATCCGGCAAGTGTTACCTACCTCACAGGAGAGGGATCAACGATGACTACCACTGCCGCCAGCCGGGCCGCCAGAGACGGCACGCCACTCCACGGACGACCGGGACGGGCCGGGAAACCCTTCTGGCGCCGGAACCACGGAGACTTGCGGATCGCCTTGTTCTTCATTGCCCCGGCTCTGATCGGCTTCATCATGTTCTACGTGGTCCCCGCGGTACGCGGGACTTACCTGAGCTTCACCGAGTACAGCCTGCTGGGCGAACCGGAGTGGGTGGGCGGGGCGAACTACGCCGCGATCGCCAAAGACCCGCTGTTCTGGAACGCGCTGGCGGTGACGGGCCAGTACGTGCTGATCAACATGGTCCTCCAGACGGTTCTGGCCCTGGGCCTGGCACTGCTGATGCACCGGGTCGCCAAATCCACCATCATCAGGGGGGCGCTACTGCTGCCCTATCTGATGGCCAACGTGATCGCGGCGCTGCTCTGGTTCTGGCTCCTCGATTACCAGATCGGCATCATCAATCACTTCATCGAAGCCGTCGGTTTACCGCGGGTGGCGTTTTTCGGCAGCGAGGCATGGGCCATCCCCACCCAGGCGCTGATCAACACGTGGCGCCACGTGGGCTACACCGCACTGCTGATCTTCGCCGGGCTCCAAGCCATTCCCCGACAGGTCTACGAGGTGGCCGACCTCGACGGGGCCTCCCCGTTCCAAACCCTGCGGCAGATCACCCTGCCACTGCTACGCCCGGTCATCGCGCTGGTGGTCATCGTCACCGCGATCGGATCGATCCAGATCTTTGACACCGTTGCCGTCACCACCCAGGGCGGCCCGGTCAACGCCAGCCGGGTCCTGCAGTTCTACATCTACCAAAAGGCCTTCACCGAGTCGGACTTCGGCTACGGATCCGCCCTCGCCGTCATCCTCTTCGTCATCCTCGCCGTGGTGGCCTTCGTGCAGATGAAGTTCCTCCGCGGCAACGAATCGGACCTGGACTAAGGACACCCACCATGACCGCCACTAACCACACCAGTCCTGCACGCCCGCAGCGGAGCCGCAAACCCATGACAGTACGCCGGGCGGCGTCCTGGGCCCTGATCATCCTCGCCGTTGCCTTCTCCGTGTTGCCCTTCTATTGGGTTCTCCGGACCTCCCTATCCACCAACGGTTCGCTGGCCAGCAACGCGACGAACCTGCTGCCGGCCGACTTCAATCTCGGCGCGTTCAGGCGGGTGTTTGGCCTCCAGTCAGCCGAAGAAGCAATGGCAGAGGGCGGCTCCGGGGCGCACATCGACTTCTGGTTGTACCTGCGCAACTCTGTCCTGTTCGCCACCATCACCACGGTTGGTGCGCTGTTCTTCAGCGCGATGGCCGCCTACGCCTTCGCCCGCCTGCGCTGGAAAGGCCGGAACGCGGTCTTCAGCCTCTTCCTGGCCACCATGATGGTCCCTGGCATCTTCACTGCGCTGCCCAATTTCCTGCTCATTAAAAACCTTGGACTGCTCAACACCATGCTCGGCCTGGTCCTGCCCTACCTGTTCATGAGCCCGTTCGCGATCTTCTTCCTGCGGCAGTTCTTCCTGAACATGTCCCGGGAAGTCGAGGAAGCCGCGATGCTCGACGGCGCCAAGCACCTGCGGATCTTCTTTCAAATCGTCCTTCCCAACGCCGCGGCCCCGCTGGCCACCCTCGCACTGCTGACCTTCATCGGCCAATGGAACGAATACTTCTGGCCGCTCCTGGTCGCCAACCAAGACGACCTGAGGGTCCTCACCGTCGGGCTCGGCGTCTTCAAGGCCCAGGCCCCCCAAGGCGCTCCTGACTGGTCCGGCCTGATGGCCGCCACCCTCGTCTCAGCGCTGCCGATCCTCCTGCTGTTCATCGCCTTCGGCAAGAAAATCGTCAACTCCATCGGCTTCTCCGGCATCAAATAACCCTGCGCCCAGCTCCCAAACCCCCGCTAGACCAGCGCCGCAGCGCGGCGCGCCCCAACCAATGTCCTGAAAGGACCCACCATGAAAAAGAAAACAGCCAGCGCCATCGCCGTTGCGGCTGCAGCCGTCCTGGCCCTGTCCGCCTGCGGAAGCGGAGGAGGCACCTCAACCGAGGAAGCCAAAGGCGAGCTCAGCTACTGGCTCTGGGACCCGAGCCAGCGCCCTGCCTACCAGCAGTGCGCCGACGACTTCCACACGGCAAACCCGGACATCACCGTCAAGGTTACCCAGCGCGGATGGGACGACTACTGGGCCACCCTAACCAACAGCTTCGTCGCCGGGAACGCCCCGGACATCTTCGTCAACCACCTCACCAAATACCCGGAACTGATCAAAACAAAGCAGCTGCTGCCCCTCGATGACGCCCTCAAGAAGGACCCGGTTGACCTCTCGATCTACAACGAAGGCCTGGCCGAGCTCTGGGTCGGCGAAGACGGCAAGCGCTACGGGCTGCCCAAAGACTGGGACACCGTAGCCATCTTTTACAACAAGACCATGGCCGCCGACGCAGGCATCAGCGAAGAACAGTTCAAAAACCTCAGCTGGAACCCCCAGGACGGCGGCAGCTACGAGAAGACCATCGCTCACCTGACCATGGACAAAAACGGCAACCGCGGCGACGAACCCGGCTTCGACAAGAACAACGTCGCCGTCTACGGCCTGGGTCTGAACGGCGCAGGCGGCGGCCTGGGCCAGACCGAGTGGAGCTACCTCACTGGCACCACCGGCTGGACCCACACCGACAAGAACCCCTGGGGCACCCACTTCAACTACGACGACCCCAAATTCCAGCAGACAATCGCCTGGTATGCCGGTCTGATCGAAAAGGGCTACATGCCCAAGCTGGAAACCACAGTCGGCGCCAGCACCGCCGACATCTTCGCCGCCGGCAAGGCAGCGATCAACGTCAACGGCTCCTGGACGATCGGCCAATACACCAGCTACAAAGACATCAACCTCGGCATCGCGCCCACCCCCACCGGGGTCAACGGCAAGCGAGCATCCATGCTGAACGGTCTCGGAGACACCATCTGGGCCGGCACGAAGAAGCCAGCCGCCGCCGCGAAGTTTGTCGAATACCTCGGATCTGCAGCCTGCCAGGACGTCGTCGCATCCAAGGCAGTCGTCTTCCCCGCCGTCAAGACCTCCGCCGAAAAGGCCGCGGCGGCTTTCCAGGCCAAAGGCGTCGACGTCACACCTTTCACCCAGCCCGTGAAGGACGGCGCGACGTTCCTCTTCCCCATCGCCGATAAGGCACCGAAGGTCGAAGGCGTCATGAAACCCGCCGTTGATGCCGTCGTAGCAGGCAAAAACCCCGCCAGCTCGCTCACCCAGGCAAACGAACAAGTCAACGCCCTCTTCAAGTAACCATCCGATCCCGGTGGACGGGGCGGACCTTTCCGGTTCCGCCCCGTCCACCAAGGCAACAACGATCCACCCCTACAGGACCACCATGAACACCAATGCGATAAATGAAAACCTCCTCCACGTTCAGGTCCAGGACCGCCGCCAACTGGAGGAACAACTGGACAAAGCGGTGGATATCCTCGCAGCCCTGTCCCCGCAGCACGGAGGCACAGGGATCCTCGTTGCCCGGCACTCCCCCGGGACTTCACCGTCCAACTCCACCCGGACGTCCCATTCGGAACCATCCAGGAACGGCAGGAATGGTAACCCGCAACGGGAACAGCCTCCCCTGCAAACCATGACCAAGACTTACTCATCCCGCGGGACGAAAAGCAAGCCGGAAACCACAACCCAACCCACGGAGAAACCTTTGACCCTGGACCTGAACGCGAGCAGCACACCACCGTTCCTGGCCGCCGGGAACCAGGGGGACGCCTAAGAGCCCCGCGTCGATGGCGGTTGGTTCACAGGGTTTCTCTCAAAACGAGGGTTGGTGCAGGCGACTTCGAACGCCTTCCATATCGGGAGTCGTCTGCACGGGTCCCGTACTTCCGGAATATACCCAGACACTCCCACTTCTGAGGCCAATACCGGAGTCGGGCTGCGGGAAGCCGGCTCATATGTCTCATATCGTTTTGTATGTCGAGACGAGTGGATTTCATCGGACGGGTGAACGGGCATCCGGCAAGCGCAGACTTGCGGGTTTCGAGTTGGACAGAGAGACGGAATGATGGCGGACCGCAGCCAGCTACCTAACAGCGGCTAGCTGCACGCGGCGCAGGTGCGCCGAGGATCAGAGGATCCTGGGCGGCGCACCGTCTGGTCGAACCAGCTGCACGATGTCGATGCCACAGACGGCGAGACGGCGCTGCACGGCGATCCTGACCGAATTGAGGTGTGCCGACGACAACCGAGCTCAAGGAGTCCGCGAGGACAGGTCTGGCCTCGGGGGTGCAGTGGTGCCGCGGATGACAAGTGACGTTGGGAGGGTGGTCGTGGGGGCGACCGCTTCGCCGCGCAACAGCGCGAGCACGGCCTGGGCTGTCGTGCGGCCAAGCTCGAACGGGTCTTGCCGAACGGTGGTGAGGTCGGTAAGCGATGCGAGTGGGTGGTCGTCAATGCCGATGACCGAGATGTCTTGGGGAACGCGCAGACCTGCCCGCCGTATGGTTCTCATTGCGCCCAGGGCAACCTCGTCGGAGTGCGCATAAATGGCGGTGGGCGTTTGGTGCAGACCCAGGAGTGTTCCCATGCAGGTCGCGCCCTCTTCGCCGCCCCAGTCAGCGACCGCGACGAGTTCGGGAACGATGGGCAGGCCAGCGTCCGTGAGTGCGTCGTAGTAGGCGGTCGAGCGACGTCGGCTCAGGTGAGGAAGATCCGGGTCGGTCGCCTCGATCATCGCGATTCGCCGATGGCCGAGGGTGATCAGATGGTCGACCGCGCGGCGGGCTGCCACATAATCGTCAATGTTCACGAGGGGGCTGACGCCCTCCTGCAGGGCGGCTGTGACGATGTGCACCCCCATAAGTTCTAGTTGGCGCTGCTCGTCTTCGGTCACGGGGAACCCGATAATGATGAGCGCATCGACCTTGCGTCGCGGGGGAAGCGCACGGAAAAACCGTCTACGGTCCGCCGCATCGCCCACTCGATACAGCAGGAGGTCCAGTTCTGCCTCTTGCAACAGCGTTTCGACGCCCTCTACAACAGCTCCGAAATGCCACCGCGACAGATGCGGCACCAAGACACCAACACGACCAGTACTCCCTTTTGCCAATCCCGAGGCCTGGGGAGAGACGACGAAGTGGTGCTGTTCCGCGATCGCCAGGACTCGTTGCCGTGTGCGAGCAGAGACGCCGTAGGAGTTGCTCAATGCCCGGGAAGCGGTAGCCATGCCAACACCCGCGAGGCGCGCGATATCGGCCAGCGTTACCGAACTCGATTCCTGCAGCACAGAATCAGCTTATCCGATAGGAAACGATTCCAAACATTCGACCGACGCCGCGTGGAGCCGAATGGGACGTCTCCTGGTCCTATTGACGCGATGACCATAGTGTGGATAACCTATTTTCGGAAGCGCTTCCGAAGACAAGATTGTCCACGTTGCGCTAGTCCTTTTCAGCCCCGATATCCCTTCTCACCGTGGAGCAGTGGCATGTACAGTAATTCATTTCGTTTCTCACGACGCGCCCGTGGCGGCGCTATGGTCGCAATGGCCGTCGCTTTGGCGTGCGTCGCAAGTGGCTGCGCGCCGGGTGGTTCGGCGCCGAACAACACAGATGCGACACCTGTGACGGCCCACACCCTGGGTGATGCCCAGGTGAGCTTGACGTTGTACGACGGTCAAGGTCTCAAGCCGTTGGACGACGCGTTGATCGCGGCGTTCCAGAAAGAGCACCCGAACGTCACCATCGAGGCGACCTACGACCCGGACAATGTGACCAGCCAGAACCAGCCGCGCCGGCTCGCCTCGGATACGCCACCGGACCTTACGCGTGTGGTTTCGGTGACAGCGAACTCCAAAGCGGGCCTGTTGACCGACCTCACCCCGTACCAGGACCTGTACGGCTGGAGCAAAATGCCTGCGACACAACTGGCGCAGTTCCGTGCCGCGGAAGGCGTCGCCGGGTCCGGCCCGCTCTACGCGAAACCGTCCGGGTTCACCATGACCGGCCTTTACTACAATAAGCAGTTGGCGCAGCAGATCGGGATGGACACGCCCCCGCGGTCCGTCGCGGAGCTGACCGGCCACTTCGAGTCCGCGAAGAAAGCGGGCCTGTATGGGCTTGTCGTGGGCAACAAGGAGGGCGCGGGAGTGTTCCCGTTTCAGTTGCTGCTCAACTCGGGGATGGGTGTCGCGGGCGTGTCAAAATGGGTCTTCAACGCGCCCGGGGCGACTATCGACACACCTGAAGCGACCGCTGCAGCCGACCAGATCGTGCAGTGGGGTAAGGCTGGCTACTTCCCGGAGGGTGTGAACGGTCTGGACGCCACCGCGGCGGACTCCATGTTCGCCGCCGGCAAGGGCGTTTTCTACGCCTGGGGCAACTGGGCGGCGGTCAACCTCGACAAGACCATGCCCGGCAAAGTCGGATTCATCCCGATGCCTCCAGCGCAGGCGGGGGGCCAACTGGCCGCGATGTCTGACGCAGCAACTGCGTTCGGTATCCCGGCGAAGTCGAAGAACAAAGACGCCGCGGCGGCGTTCCTGGACTTCCTCTCCAGTGACAAGGCCCGTCAGATCGCACTCGACAACGGGTTCATGCCGTCGGGTCTGGCAAGCCAGGCAGTCCCGACGGTTCCCAAGGATTCCGTGATGTCTGATGTCGTCACGGCGTTCACGGCAGTATCTGCGGCTGGCGGGCAGGTGCCGTTCGTGCAGAACGCGACGGCCGCGATCGCGAACCAGGCGTGGAATCCGGAGAGCCAGCGTCTGTACGGCGGTCAAATCGGCCCCGAAGAGTTCGTGCGTAACGTTCAGGCGACGTACAAGTCCGAAATCGGCAAATGACGCTCCGCATCACAACGGCCTCAAGGCTCCGTGGGGAGGGCGCAGCTGCGCGCTCCCCACGGAGACTCAGGTCCCCCAAAAGCCGGCGCGGTGGATGGTCGGGTTGGCTGTTCGCCCTACCCGCACTTGCCGTGTACGCCACTTTCTGTCTCTACCCGGTTCTGACGGCGGTGCAGTACTCGTTCTACGACTGGGACGGGATCGGGCCGGCCACAGCGGTCGGGCTCGCGAACTACGTCCGTGTGTTCACCGAACCGCAGCTATTCGCATCGATTGAGCACTCTTTCATCCTGATCATTTTCTTCACCGTTCTGCCGGTCAGTCTCGCGCTCGTCGTTGCATCTATCGTCCGAGAAATTCGCTCCCGAGTGCTGGGCGGTGTAGCGCGTACCCTTATGTTCCTGCCCCAGATCATTCCAGGCGCTGCCGCGGCCATCGCCTGGACGTGGATGTACGCTCCGAACGGGGCGGTTAACCAGCTGCTCGGTGCGGTGGGGCTAGGTTCACTGCAGACGGCATGGCTGGGGGATTTTACCTGGGCGCTGCCAGCGGTGGGAATCATCGGCACCTGGCTTGCGACCGGGCTATGCACCCTGTTGCTCCTCTCTGGCATCGGCAAAATCGACAACGCCCTCTACGAGGCGTCGGTGCTCGATGGTGCCAACCGGATTCAGCAGTTCTTCGCGGTCACGCTTCCGGGTCTGCGCCGTGAGATCGGGGTCTGCGTGACGATCACGGTTATTACCGCTTTGGCCAGCTTCGATGTCGTCTTCATGACCACCCAGGGTGGCCCTGGGTACAGCACGATGGTGCCCGGCGTGCAGGTCTACCAATTGGCGTTTACCCAGTTCCAGATCGGCCAAGCTTCTGCACTCGCGATCGTGCTGAGCTTGTTGGTACTCGTCGTGATTGTTCCCCTTCAGTGGCTGTTCCGGGAGAAGTGACATGTCAGTTTCTGTTTTCAAAGACACCGCGCCACGCGCCCTTCTGCTTACCGCTGTCGCGCTGTTGTCGGTGTTCCCGCTGCTGTCGATGCTGTCAGCCGCGCTGCAACCACAAGGCACAGCCCCGTCGGGGCTGGCGATCCCTGCCGACCCGCAATGGCACAACTTCGTCGACGCGTGGAACGTTGCCAACCTCACCGTGCTGCTGCGCTCCAGCGTTATCCTCGTACTCGGCGTGGTGCCCCCCACCCTGCTCTTAGCCGCGTTGGCCGGCTACGCCCTCGGACAACTGAAGATCCGATTCGGCGGAGTATTCTTCGTCCTGCTGCTGTTTGGGCTCACCCTGCCGTTCGAAGTCGTCGTTGTGCCGCTGTACTACCAGATGCAATCGCTCGGTCTGATAAACACCCAGCTGGGGTTGATCCTCGCCCTCATCGGGCTCAACATGCCGTTCGCGGTGTACTGGATGCGCGCACACTTCCAGTCCGTTCCGATCGAACTTGGCGAAGCATCCGAACTGGATGGAGCAGGCCCGTGGCGCGCGTTTTTGCACGTGCAGCTGCCGCTGGCCGGCCCCGCGCTAGCGAGCCTGGGGATCCTGTCCTTCCTGGGCACCTGGAACCAGTTTCTGCTAGCAATCGTCCTAATTGACGACCCCGAAAAGCGCACCATGGCCGGGGCTCTCCAAGCGTTCGTCGGCGCACACAGCACCGACATCGTTTTGCTAAATGCTGGGGCCCTGCTGATCATGGCGCCCACCATCCTCGTCTTCATCATCTTTCAGAGGTACTTCGTCCGCGCCATGTTGGCCGGAGCCGTTAAAGGCTGACAGTCCCGGCGGACGGCACCGACCTCCGCGTGACCAACAATCGATGACCAATGCCAACGCCGGTCACGAACGAATCTCCCGCGTGTTCACCAACATCCTGAAACTTGCCATGCGCGCCGTCGTAGCAGGCAAAACCCCGTCAGCTCGCTCACCCAGGCAAACGAACAAGTTAACGCCCTCTTCAAATGACCATCCGAGGCCGGTGGAAGGGGCGGACCATTTCGGTCCCGCCCTCCCCACCGGGCGACAACGATCCGCCACTACAGGACATCATGTATACCGATTCATCAAATGAGGCCCTCCTCCACGTTCGTGTCCAGAAACGCCGCCATCTTGAGGAACAACTGGACACAGCGGTGGACATCCTCGCTGAACGGGCCCGCCTCCGCGGCGGCCAAGGGATCCTCGTTGCCCGGCACTCCCCCCGGGACTTCACGCTCCAACTCCACCCCGATGTCCCGTTCGGCACAATCCAGGAAAGGCAGGAGTGGTAAACCGCGATGGGAACAACGGCGGCTAGAAGCCATGACCAGGAAAAACTCATCCCCCCGGATGAAAAGCGACCGGAAACCACTACTCAACCCACGGAGAACCCCTTGACCCTGGACCTGCACCCGAGCAGTACACGTCCCTTCCTGGCCGCCGGGATGGAGATCTCGATCGACCCCGCGCGTCAGGTCCTCACCCTGGCCACCCCCGACGGCGCATCCCTGGCGCGCCTGCGCCTGCTTGCCAGCGTCAATACGACCGCCGGCACTGACGAAATCCGTGTCACAGACGTCGACGTCAACGCCCCCGACGGGAACTTCAGCCAGGTGGGAATCACGGCGACGAGCTCGGTGTGGCAGCACCACCACACCCAGCTGCGCGCCGACGGCGACACACTGGAACTGACGACCACGGTCCAGGGCACTGGCCGGATCACATCCATCCGCCAGCTCGGGGCCCACGTGGCCGGCTCCGGTCTGCTGCCCAGCGACCTGCTGCACAGCACCGTCTTCTCCCCCAACCCGGACCGGCCATGGCAGGTCCTCCGCCCCGCAGGGGAATCCGCAGCCCTGGGCGTAGTGGGAGACGGTGGTCAGCCCGGCGTCGGAAGATGGCTCTTCACCCCACCACCACTGTGCCTGGCTCTCTTCCCTGACGACCCCGACGCGTCCCCGGCGTCGGGCGGGCCCTGCCTGATGATCGGTGTCGCAGCCAAGCGGCGTCCCTTCACCCAGCTCACCTACGACGCCCTCACCCCTGGCTTCACCCTCCGTTACGACTACGACGGGCACACCGCAGTCGAGGGCCACTTCAGCACACCCACACTCCTGCTGTTCCTCGCCGATAACCCCTACGACGGGCTCAAACGCTACCGCGAGCTGCTCGACGCGCGGGGCCTGCTGCCGGCCCGCACCCACGCCCCGCCCTCACCAGAATGGCTCGAGCCGATGTTCTGCGGCTGGGGCGCCCAAAACGCCGACGCACTGGCCTCCATCGGCGGTCAGCGTCCAGCAACCGAACGGGCACGCCAGGCAGACTACGACGGCTATCTCAACACGCTCGCCAGCCACGGAATCGTGCCCGGAACCATCGTCATCGACGACAAATGGCAGCAGAACTACGCCACCTGCCAGCCCGACACCGAAAAATGGCCGGACATGGCCGGATGGATCCGGAAACGGCATGACGAAGGCCAACGGGTCCTGCTCTGGTACAAAGCCTGGGACACAGAAGGCGCACCACCGGAAGCCTGCGTCCGAGACCACACCGGTCAGCCCGTCGCCCTCGACCCCGAATCACCCGCCGGGCGCAAACTGATCCAGCAAGCAGCACGGACCATGATCGGCGAGCTCGGTGCCGACGGAATCAAAATAGACTTCACCGCCTCCACCCCCTCAGGCTCCGCCCTCACCCACGCCGGGCCATCATGGGGCATCGACCTGCTCCACCAACTGCTAGCAGTCCTCTACCAAGCCATCAAGGAGATCAACCCCGACGCCCTCGTGATCACCCACACCCCGGACCCCGGCTTCCGCGACGTCACCGACATGCTCCGCCTCAACGACGTGCTCATGCTCGACCAGCCAGGCGGCCACAACGAACCACCCAACACCACCCCCGGCACCGGCGTCGTCGACACCATGACCCACCGGGCCCGCGTCGCCACATCCGCCTGCCCGGAACTGCTGATCGACACCGACGGCTGGGCCCTGCCCAGCCAAGCCGCCTACCAGAGCTGGACCTCGGCACAAGCCGGTCTCGGAGTCCCCAGCCTCTACTACACCGACCGCCTCGACGTACCCGACCCCAGCGAACAACCCATCCCGTCCGCGTCCCTGCACGCCACAGCGCGGCACTGGGCAACCTACCGGGCCGCCCTGACCGTCGAGACTGAATAACGTACAAAAAGGGGGTGTGCAGCGTCGGATGCCGCGAAGCTGCACACCCCCGAAACACAGCAGCTTGGGCTTCGATCGAAGCATTCAGAACTAGCTGCACCAAGGAGTCAGCGCCTTGTTGCGCCCCTCAGGTACGTGCCGACCTCCTGGGTTTGCCCTTTCCGGCCGGTTTACTCCTTCCCTCTAACGTCCCTCACCCGTGCTCCGCCCGCTTCTTCCAACGGCAGGCAGAAAGGCACCGATGACCTTTTCGGCTGCGAACACCCGCTATGAATCCATGCCCTACCGCCGCGTCGGACGCAGTGGACTGAAATTGCCGGCCGTCTCCCTGGGCCTGTGGCACAACTTCGGCGACGACAAGCGCTTCGATGAACAGCGCGCCATCCTGCGCCGCGCCTTTGACCTCGGCATCACCCACTTTGATCTGGCCAACAACTACGGCCCCCCGGACGGTACCGCCGAGTCGAACTTCGGGCGGCACCTCGCCGATGACTTCAAGCCGTACCGGGACGAACTGGTCATCTCCACCAAGGCCGGCTACTACATGTGGCCGGGCCCCTACGGGGAGTGGGGCTCCCGCAAGTCCCTGCTCTCCAGCCTGGACCAGTCCCTGCAGCGCATGGGCCTGGACTACGTGGACATCTACTACAGCCACCGTCCGGACCCGGACACGCCGTTCGAAGAGACCATGGGCGCGCTGGACCACGCAGTCCGCTCGGGCAAGGCCCTGTACGCGGGCATCTCGTCCTACACTCCGGAGCAGACCATCGAAGCGGCCCGGATCCTGAAGGACCTCGGCACCCCGCTGCTAATCCACCAGCCCAGCTACTCCATGCTCAACCGCTGGACCGAAAACGGAACGCCGAACCTTTACGAGGCGCTAGAAGAGGTGGGCGCCGGTTCCATCGCGTTCTCCCCCCTGGCACAGGGCATGCTGACTGACCGCTACCTGGTCGGCATCCCGGCCGATTCGCGGGCGGCCAAACAGCGGTTCCTGTCCAAATCTGCCCTGACAGAGGACACCCTGGACCGTGTCCGCGGGCTCAACCGGATCGCCGCCGGCCGCGGGCAATCCCTGGCGCAGATGGCCATCGCCTGGATCCTCCGCGACCAGCCCAAGGGAGCACCCGTCACCTCCGCCCTCGTGGGTGCATCCAGCGTCAAGCAACTGGAAGACACCCTATGCGCCATAAACAACCTTGCATTTACCGGCGAGGAACTCGCGGCCATCGACGAATTCGCAGCCGAATCAGACATCACCGTGACCGTCCGCACCTGATGCTCCACCTATTTCCCCGTGGTTCCATGATGGATCGTTTCCGCAGTGTTTCGACGTGCAAGTTGTGCCAGATCGCTGCGGCGAGTGCGAAGAATCTGGCTGCGACTCTCGCGTAGACCCCGGAACGCTCTACCCTCCGGCAAGAACCCCGCCAGCTCGCCCACACAAGCCACCAAACAAGTCAACGCCCTCGCCAATAACGACCCGCCATACCTACTGCGCGCCGCGGGCATCGAATCCCCCGCAGCGCGCAGCCCCACTCCGTTACTCCCACGCAGAAGGACAACATCAATGGATCCCCTCCACCTCCGTTCCGCCGGCACTAGCCTGGTGATCAGCTTCGACAGTGGGGAGGCCGAGGTCATCCACTGGGGCGCGGACCTTGGCAGTACACTGCCCGACCTCGCTATCCTCACGGCGGCCATTCCGCCGTCGTCCGCCGACGCAACCGTGCCCGCAGGCCTCCTGCCGCAGGCCTCCTCCAGCTGGCGGGGCCGTCCCGCCCTCCGCGGCCACCGCGTCGCCGATGGCGTGTCCGGCCTGGACTTCTCGGCCCGCCTCCGCACGGTGACAGCGACCGCCGAGGGCAACGCCGCCGTCATCGTCCAGTCCGATTCCGACTCCGGCCTGACCCTGTCGTCCGCGCTGACACTGCACGAGGGAGGGCTGCTGGAGCTGCGTCACACCCTCAGCAACGACGGCGCCACGCCCTACCAGCTCGACGAGCTGGCCACCGTCCTCCCGGTGGCACCCGACGCCGTCGAACTCCTTGACCTGACCGGGCGCTGGTGCCGGGAACGCCACCCGCAGCGCCGCCCCATCCAGCAGGGCACCTGGGTCCGCACCGGCCGGCACGGCCGCACCGGACACGACTCCTCGCTGCTCTTCGCCGCCGGCACCGCCGGGTTCGGCAACCGTCACGGCAAGGTCTGGGCCATCCACCTGGCTTGGAGCGGGAACCACGAACAGTTCGCGGACAGCATCGGCGATGGCCGCACAATGATCGGCGGCTCCGAACTCCTGGGCCCGGCCGAGGTCATCCTCGCACCCGGCGCCAGCTACACCACCCCGGCGCTCTTCGCCGCATACTCGGACCACGGCCTGGACGGCATCAGCGAGGCGTTCTACAGCTGGTTCCGCTCCCGCCCGCACCACGTGCTCCCCGCAGCCGGTACGGCAACCCACCCGGGCAAGCCCCGCCCCGTGGTGCTCAACACCTGGGAAGCGGTCTACTTCGACCACAACCTGTCCACCCTGATCGAGCTGGCTGACTCCGCGGCCGAACTGGGCGTGGAGCGTTTCGTGCTCGATGACGGCTGGTTCCGCGGCCGCCGCGACGACCAAGCCGGCCTGGGCGACTGGTACGTCGACGAAACGCTCTGGCCCGACGGCCTCACGCCCCTGATCGACGCCGTAACCTCCCGCGGAATGGAATTCGGGCTCTGGGTGGAACCCGAAATGGTGAACCTGGACTCCGACATTGTCCGCGCGCACCCCGAATGGATCGTTGGTCCGTCCGTCCAGAGCTACAAGGACGGCGGCCGCCTGCCCCTTGAATGGCGGAACCAGCACGTGATCGACCTCGTGAACCCGGAAGCATGGCAGTACATTTTCGACCGCGTCGACACCCTGCTGCGCGAGAACAACATCAGCTACCTCAAGTGGGACCAGAACCGGGACCAGCTCGAGCACGGCCACGCCGGCCGCTCCTCGGTTCACGAACAGACCCTCGTCGCCTACCGCCTCTTCGACGAACTCAAAAAGTCCCACCCCGGCGTCGAAATTGAAAGCTGCTCGTCCGGCGGCGCCCGCGTGGACCTGGGCATCCTGGAACGCACCGACCGCATCTGGGCCTCGGACTGCAACGACGCCCTCGAACGCCAGACCATCCAGCGCTGGACCGGACTCGTGGTCCCGCCGGAACTGGTGGGCGGTCACGTTGGCCCAACCACCTCGCACACCACAGCCCGCACTCACGATCTGTCCTTCCGCGCCATCACGGCGCTGTTCGGCCACTTCGGCATGGAGTGGGATGTTCGCGAGGTCCAGGGCCCCGAGCGCGAGGAACTCAAACGCTTCATCGCCCTCTACAAGGAACACCGCAGCCTGATCCACTCCGGTCGCATGGTCCGCGCGGACGTGCCCGACGATTCCCTGATGCTGCACGGCGTGGTGGCCCCCAAAGGTGCCGCACAGGGCACGACGGCGGCGCTGTTCGCCCTGGTCAGCACCCGCACCGCGTTCGCGGAACAGCCCGGCCGGATCACCATCCCCGGCCTTGCACCGGACCGCACTTACCGGGTGGAGGCCATCTTCCCGGCGCCCGGAGACGCTGATTACGCCCACACGTTCACCCAGGTCCAGCCGCCTGCCTGGCTGGCGGACGGGGCGGTGGCCGGTGGCCGCTTCCTCGCCGAAGTGGGCCTACCCATGCCTATCCTCAACCCGGAGCACGCGTTGGTCCTGAGGTTCACTGCCCTGTAGCAACAGAAAGACAACCAACCAGCCAATACGTGGCCTGACCGACGTTCCCCGCCAGTTGGTAGAGAACGTCGGTCAGGCCGCCCTCAGACACTGGAAAACGACATGAAAATTCTGATCACTGGTGGCACCGGGTACATCGGTTCGCACACAGTCTTGTCCCTGCAGGAAGCCGGCCACGATGTGGTGGTGATC
Organism: Arthrobacter sp. G.S.26; assembly: GCF_050847375.1. NCBI lineage: Bacteria > Bacillati > Actinomycetota > Actinomycetes > Micrococcales > Micrococcaceae > Arthrobacter > Arthrobacter sp. G.S.26. The sequence continues at coordinate 160,329 of NZ_CP193753.1, forward strand.
GATAACCTGGTGAACTCCAACGAGGAGTCCCTGCGCCGGGTTGCCGAACTCAGCGGCAAGACCGCGGAATTCCACAACGTGGACCTGGTGGACGAAGCCGCATTGGAAGGCCTCTTCGCCGCCCACACGATCGACGCCGTGATCCACTTCGCCGGACTCAAGGCCGTGGGCGAGTCGGTCCGAGAACCGCTCAAGTACTACTACAACAACCTCGTAGGCACGCTGAACCTGATCCGGGTGATGGACCGCCACGACGTCCGCTCCATCGTCTTCAGCTCGTCCGCCACCGTCTACGGCGAGCACAATCCCACCCCCTACGTGGAAAAGATGGAGATCGGCGCCAACAACCCGTACGGCCGCACCAAGGAACAGATCGAGGACATCCTCGCTGACCTGGGCGCCGCTGACAGCCGCTGGCACATCGCCCTGCTGCGCTACTTCAACCCGGTGGGCGCACACCCCTCAGGCCGCATCGGCGAGGATCCCCAGGGCATCCCCAACAACCTGGTGCCCTTCATCGCCCAGGTGGCTGTGGGACGCCGCGACAAGCTCATGGTGTTCGGCGGAGACTACGACACCCCTGACGGCACTTGCCTGCGCGACTACATCCACGTCGTGGACCTCGCCGAAGGCCACATGGCAGCCCTCAACCACGTCGCTGACCGCTCAGGCGTCTACCGCTGGAACTTGGGCTCCGGGAAGGGGTCCTCCATCCTGGAGGTCCTGCGGTCCTTCGAGAAGGCCGTAGGCCAGCCCATCCCCTACGAGGTAACCGGACGCCGCACGGGCGACCTCCCCGCGTTCTGGGCCGACGCCACTTCCGCCCTGGCCGACCTGAGCTGGTCCACCACCAAGACCGTGGACCAGATGTGCGAGGACCACTGGCAGTGGCAGAAAAACAACCCTACCGGCTATGCCGGCCAGGACACCGGAAACGGCCGGGACTGAGATTGCCGTGACCAGCTTGGGGAGGCACACGGCCGGGCACCGGAAGCACATTCTGTTCAGCCTCTGTATGCTGCGGGCATCCGGGACGTCGCGGGCGCTGCGGGGGTGTCCACCGCGACCGTCTCCCGCGCACTCCGCGGACTCCCTCGCGTATCGGAGTTGACCCGCCAGAGAATTGTGGCTGCTGCGGCCATCCTCGGCTACGTTCCTTCTTCCGCTGCATCAGAGCTGGCACGCAGACGAGGCATCCATGCTGCCAGCGTTATTGAGCCTTTAGACCAGACTGCTCATAGACCGGCACCACGCCAGGGAACGATCATTGTCATCAATGAACTTTTAATTGGCTCAGGCAAACCCCAAAAGCCTTGGGAGCCCGCAATGTTGGAGATGGAGCAACTTGTCCAGTCCGCGGCGTCGGAACACGGTTTCAGCGCGTGCCTGCTGTCCTGCAATCCAGCCGACATGTTGGAAACCGTACGCTCGGTCCCTGCGTCCGCCGTTGGAATGATTCTCGAAACCCGCAGCCCAAGCTTCGTCTCCACCGAACTGCGCTCCGCGCTGGCTTCTGCGCCCATCCCCACTGTCCAGGTCCATCTCAGCAATAATTACGACCAACTAAAGGAACTCCGCACCTCCCCTCCGCCCTCCGCGTGCACCGTCGTCATCGCCGGTGCAGGCATTTACGGATACAAACTTGCCATCGACTACCTGGGCGCGGCCATCCGGCCACAACCTCATATCTGAGCCACACAACCGCCACCCTCCTGACGCAGGGCCGGCGCCGGGATTGGGGCCCGGAATGCGCTCGGCCGGACAGGGACCGCTGAATGGCGATGGCAGCAGCGCCCCGCGCCCACTGATTGAACCCGAGCGACGCCAGCCGTGGATGAGCTGGAGCAGCCGGGGCGACGCCACAGGCGGTCCACACCCCCGGGCACTCCCCTGGCTCCATGCTTCTACCTGGAAACCGAAGGGACCGTGTTCACAGGCGATGCGCTGTTCACCGGCGGACCGCCGCCACCGGACGTTCCTACAGCCACTACCCCACCATCCTGACCTCCATTCGCGAACGGCTGCTGACGTTGCCGGCTGAAACCGTGGTGCGCTCCGGCACGGCGACGAAACCACGATTGCGGCGGAACGGTCAGCTCTGGCGCAAGTAGAGCAGTGAGCGAATGATGTTCAGCCTAAATGCCATTCGCGCTGCGCTTGCCCTGCACGGCTTTTCGATGCAGACGTGGACGCAGCGTCAAACAAAATCGATCTTCTCGCTTGCCCGGAAAAGTACAGTTTTTTGAGACACCGACCTGGCGTCGGAATTATCTGGGGGCAGTCGCGCAATTTCAGGCATCATTTCGTCTTGGAAAGTCGTCTCGATGAAAACCGTCTCAACAGAACGGTTTCACAGACTTTCTGAGGCATAATGACCCGATGAGGCATCTTGGGTATACGCGCGTGAGCACTTCGAGTCAGGACGCTCAGCTGCAGCTCGATGCATTGGTCGCTGCAGGAGTCCAGAAGCGCGACGTCTTCGCCGATGTCACGTCCGGAAGTAAGGCCGCCGGCGATCGGCCAGGGATGAAGAAACTCCTTACCTACGCTGAGGAAGGCGATACCGTCGTGGTGTGGCGGGTGGACCGGTTGGGCCGGTCGCTGATTGATGTCCTCAACACGGTGAACCTGCTGCGGGAACGTGGGATCCACGTCCGGTCCATTTCCGATGGAATCGATCCGGCTACTTCAACGGGCCGGTTGATGCTCAATATGCTGGCGACTCTTGCCGAGTACGAACGCGAGCTGATCGTTGAACGGGTCAACGCCGGCATCGCTGCCGCCCGACAGAACGGCACCAGGTTCGGCCGGCCGCTCTCAGACCCTGCCGTCATCGCAGACAAACTCGCGATCGCCACCGAAGCACGGCTTCGGGGACGCACTGCCGAAGAGGCCGCACGATTAGTCGGCTGGAGCCGCGCCACCTTGTACCGCCACCAACAGGCACTTACAAACCGCGAGGGCACTGGTCGATAAGGCGCAGCGAGGAGTCACTCCAAAAGCCCAGGCACTCCCCCGAACCGCTGACACGTGTGTAGCAGTTCAGGCACCCCTGCGGGCATTTTGTCGGGCAGGTCATATGGGAATCCAAAGATCCCGGAATCTATGAATTCGGGCACGCGCTGAAGCGAACTCGCCGGCGGCCGGTGGAGGACCGGCTAACGGGCGCTGCCCCGAAGTATCTGCGGCCCTGTCCACATGATCTTTAGTACCCGTCAAAGTCTCAGCTGAATGCTGATGGGCGGCGGTCCGTGCGGGCCAGGCGGTTGATTCACTTATAAATGGACCGACTACATGTGCTTCCGGTTGCGGAGGTCGATGGCCGAGAAGCCGCCCATCGATGCCCGAATTAGACACTGGCTGACACATAGATGGACTGTCCGCTCTCTGATGGGATAGATGACAGAATACAAAAATGGGAAAATTTGAGGTCGTTGCTGGGGAACACCTCCTCGAGAATTTCGTCGGTAAACCGGTGAAAGGGCTGACGGAGCTGATTTGGAACGCCCTCGATGCTGACGCCGACACGGTCCGGGTGCATCTTGTGGAAACTGAAATCGGCGGGTTCTCGGGAGTGATCGTTGAAGACGACGGACTTGGGATGTCTGCTGACGGAGCGATCAGCGCCTTCAAACACGTAGGTGAGTCGTGGAAACGGCGGCCTGGAGCAAGGACTGAGAAGCACAAGCGTTCCGTTCACGGGGAGCAGGGCCGTGGCAGGTACGCGGCATTCGGCTTGGGAGAGCATGTCGTTTGGTCTTCCGTCGCAGACGGGGTCACAGGGCAGCGGGAGAGAACAGTCATCACGGGTCGCTCTTCTGATCTTCGTCACTTCGACATCGATGATGCCGTCGCAAGTACGGACGAGACGGGGACGAAGGTCGAGATATTCAACTTAACAAAGGAGGCTGAGCGCGATCTCCTCAAAGACGAGGAGATGAGAAACAAGCTTCTCATCACCTTCGCCATGCACCTTCAGACTTATCCTTCGATCCACTTGTCATGGAAAGGCGCAAAGCTCACTCCGGAAGATGCGCAACTTGACTGCTCAGATATTGAGCTGAAGCTGCCTGAAAAACTTGCCGGAGCCGCGAGCGTCACATGCATCGAATGGGATTTGAAAAATGTTCCTCGCCAAATATTCCTATGCGACGCTGACGGATCCGTCATAGCAGATATTCCCGCGCGCTTTCACGCACCTGGTGCCGAGTTCACTGCATACATTAAGTGGGATGGATTCCGCGAGAACCTACAAGATGCGTTGATCGATGAAGCTGGAGAATCAGACGCGGCAACTATAATAGCGGCGGCCAAGGTTGGTTTAAAGAAACACCTAGCGAGGCGAACCCTTGAACAGGAGCGCCGCATAGTTTCTGATTGGCAAAATGATGAGGTTTACCCATACAAGGGCGATCCTGCTAATGAGGTGGAGAAAGCCGAAAGGCAAGCTTTCAATATCGTTGCCCTGACGGCGGCCCGTGTCGTAAACGAAACCAAATCAGTTAAGGCAAAGAAGCTCAGTCTTCGCCTGATCAAAGAGGCACTAGAGGCGAGTCCTGGTTCACTACACAGAGTTCTTGAGGAAGTGTTGAATCTTCCGGACGACAGGGTGCAAGAGCTTCAGTTGTTGCTGGAAAGGACTCCTTTAGCGAGCATGATCTCGTCGTCGAAGCAGATAGCGGATCGCCTTGACTTCCTCAAAGGGCTCGACAGTCTTCTTTTCGATAAGGAGCCTCGGAAGACGACGCTCGAACGAACGCAACTCCATCGAATTCTTGCGGTCGAGACCTGGATCTTCGGCGAGGAATGGGCCAAGACCGGTGACGATGAGCGGCTGGTGGACGTCGCAAGAAAACATCTCAGCTATCTTGGCGAAGACGTCGAACTGGGCGCCGGTGAGCCCATCAAACGTGAGGATGGCCGGGATGGCATCCCTGATCTGGTGCTAGCTCGAAGCTTGGAGACCGACCAAGACATGCATGAGATGTTGATCGTGGAACTCAAACGCCCTTCCCATAAACTCAAGTCAGACGATGTAGATCAGCTGCGCTCTTATGCCACGGCAATGGTCGGCGACGAAAGATTTGCTCAACCGAACATAAATTGGCACTTTTGGCTGGTTGGCAACAGTACCAACGAGGGCGTCGACCTGCAGCGCGAACAGACAAATCTCCCTTTCGGGGTCGTCACTAAGAATGCAAAGTTTACGATCTGGGTTAAGACTTGGGCTGAAGTTCTTGGCAGTGCGAACCATCGACATAAGTTCCTCCGAAATGCCTTGAATTTTGTACCCGAACACGATGCGGGAATCGACTATCTACGCAAAAAGCACGAGGAGTATTTGCCAAAGGTTCTATTGCAGGGTGTTTCCTCTGATGTGGATGCCGAGACTTCAGCAGAGCAAGTTGGCAAATCTGTACAGGATTTGAAAAGCGCCTAGTTAATACGAGGGCAGGATGGGTTTTGGGGCATCATTTTCCAGGTGATGTACGATGTCGCTGGCTCCTTCGGAAGCGGACTTCTGTCTACACGCCAAACCGCACATCATGTCCATTGAAGCAGTTGAGTGCCAGGATGTGGCCGGAGTTTCAACTGCCCGCTGAAGGATCCCGTACCGGACACGTTTTTTACACACGACCATTTCCTTGCGCTCTGTACAACTGGAATAAGGGGGAGGCTTGGGGCCCTGCCTTGGCAGGGCCCCCGGACTCGGCCTGACTCGAACAGGCTGCCACCCTCTCCAACTGGGTGCGGTCATCCGGAGCCAGCGCACCTTGAGCAAGGTCGTGACCATTAACTCATACTGCCGGCAATGGGGCTATTCAAAACACGGAAATTACACCAGGCTGGCCAAGGCACCAGCCTGATGCCATGTGCTTTGGCGGTCCGGTTTGCCCCAAAATGGCCGCTGCGGTTGGCTGAGTACTAAAAGCTGCGAATATAGCTGTCGATGTCAGCCCAAATTACTGTTTCGGTTCTAAATGGGTCGTACGTGCTGACGATTTCGTCCCATAGCTGCCACAGTATCGAGGCTTCGTCGGCGTCCTCGTCGTCGTAATTGCACCCACGAAGATAATCCACGGCGTCCTGGAGGACTTTTCCTGATGTTCGGTCCCCGGCTTTGAAGGACGCCAACTCGTAAGCCCAAATCAGGGGCCAGGGACTTCCGGGAGGAGCCGTCTGGATCTGCAGTTCCTGGAGGGTTGCCGTCCAAAGATCTCGTTTGTCGGCGGCGTCTTCATGGTCAGCGCCGGCGAGTATGCGCAGACTGTCTGAATCCATGCCATCAGCCAGCCACTGAGCAGCAATGTCGGGAAAATCGTCCGCGCGTATCAGCCCTGAGCGATCGCCTGAATCGGGGTGGGCTGCAGCTTCATGCCCCTCATTTTCGCATTCACAGCGTTTTTCCTGGGCGGTATGAGCGTCTTATGACCTGAGGTTTCTGGCCTTCGTGCGAGCCCACTGGCTAAAAGAGCGTGCTGCCGGCTGGATACCTGTGGGCAGGCTGCGGCCGAGGTCCCATGAGTCCATTTCGGTCTGCTCCCATATCTCAAAGAGGTCATCAGTCCGGTTGTTGTGCCGGTATTGTGCTTCCTCGGGGAAAACCGGGATAGCGTCGAGGAATACCACGTGGCCAGCGTCACCGAGGTCAAGGGTCGGCATGAAAGCATCAGGGCGTTCCGTGAGGATCCAGCTGGTGAATTTGAGCCCGGGGATGATCCTCCAATCACCCGTGACGAAAACCGCGTGTTGGGGCCGGGTGCCGCTTTCACGAACGTTCAGCGTCATGGTGGTGAACGCTTCGAGAATGTCCTGCCCGCCGCGGTTGACGCCGGTAAACAATTCCACGGCATGCTGGTGCTGATCCACCGTGGGAGGGCTTGCGCCGGCGGACGCGTAAAAGTGGAGATCACCGAGCCTGCTGGTTCCAGCTGGCCACTCGAAAACATTGACCTGCTTCCCGGAACGATTGGTCATCACGTGGAGGTGTGGTTCCGCGCCAACTGCTGAGGTGTAGTGCTCGCGGAGCGCGTCAATCATCATAGGCTTTGGATTTCCTTGCATTGAACTTGGAAGCGCGCTTAGAAGTCGGCTAGGGAAGTTTTGGATTCTGAGAATGACGCTTTCGCGTTATGAATCGAGCAATGATTTGGGCATAGCGTGCGATAACGAAAGCAACAGCGACGCCCAGTACAAGAAGGCCGGAAACGCCGTAGCCCGTCCCGTTGTCGAGTTCTACACTTCCGAGCAGGTCACCATGGAAGACGGTGTACTCGAAGAGCCAGGCACCAAGACTTACCGCGAAGGCCAGGCCGAATAGGGTCCAGACTGCGTTCATCCCTCGAAATAAGCCGCGGCTCTTTTCCGGTCCTCCAGCTATGGCCTGCATAGCTCCTGCCTTTCGCTGGTTATGGTCTCTGCCCCAATGGAGATCTGCAGCTACTCCCCGGATCGCGCGCCAAGCAACCGCTCGGCTGGCGGCCTTCGGGGGAAGCCCGGTCGAGGCCGCCGTTGTGTACTGCTCGTAAAGGTCGGACAGCAGCTCCTTCCTCCTGTCCGCAGCGATCCGTGGGGGAACTGAGTGGGTGTACGCGGTCACCCACCACAGGACAGCTTTTGCTGTCCAGGACTCCAGGTATTCCTTCGATGCACTCATGCGCGCGCTGGCCGTATGTGAGTGCGCATGGGGTTGGGATTCGGTGCCGGAGTTACTTGCGCCAGCTGGAGTGCAGTTCTCCCTGGTGCGGTAATGCTGTAAAGGCGGCGCCGAGGACGTCCTTCGTGCTCCGCAATCTCCGGACTTTCCCACTCGGCTTCCAGAAATCCTGCCTCACTCAGTCTCGATAGAGCTTTGTACAGAGTTCCATGAGCCGCCAGCATCGTTCCGCCCTCTGCGGCCAGCGTGCTCGCAAGAGAAAAGCCGTAAGCAGCCTTGCCCGATAGTTTCGCCTCTTCAACGATCTCCAGGATGCGAATCTCTAGGGTGAGTAGCGTTCCCTGCTTTCGACGGCCCATAACCAAAGAATAGGAAGATAGCTTCTAATAGTCAATGCCACGCTCTATTCAAGCCTTTTTCAGTCGGGAGTACGCCTCTTTCAGACGCTCCTGTCAGTCTCCAAGGAGTCTGCGTTCGTGAGCGAACGCAATGAGTTGCAGGCGGGTGCGCAGACGCAGTTTGTCCAGGACGCTGCGTAAGTGTGTTTTCACTGTGGCTTCGGAGACGAACAATGCTCCGGCTATGTCCTTGTTGCTGCTTCCTTTGGCGGCAAGGAGAAACACTTCGCGTTCACGGACTGAGAGGACGTCCAGCACCGAGAGGTCCGGGCCCACGCTCGGACCGCGGCTCGCAGCGTGTCCGAACAGTGTGTGTATGGATCCCGGGGCGATGACTGAGTAGCCGGAATGAATGGTCCTGATCGCTGCGAGCAGGAATTCGGGTTCAGCGCTTTTGAGCAGGTATCCGCTTGCCCCGGCCTGGACTGCATCCAGAACAGCATGGTCCCGGTTGAAGGTGGTCAGCGCGATGATTCGGGGTCTGTCGGAGTTACGCGTCTCCGCGTCCCTGATGATGCGGCCGGTGGCGGCGACTCCGTCCATGACAGGCATGCGCAGATCCATGAGCATCACATCGGGACGACGTTCGGCTGCCAGCGCCACTGCCTGCGCTCCGTCCGCGGCCTGGCCGGCGAACCGCATATCGGTTTGGCTCTCAATGAGCATGCGGATACCGGCCAGGAACAGAGGCTGGTCATCGACGAGGGCAACGCTGATAGGAGCCCCGGTTTCAGTCATGACTACCGGCATTTTCTGCAGCCACTGCTGGGATCCCGTGAGGCCTCCCAGGATTTTCCTGGACGATGGCTTCACCGGCGGGGTCCTCAGCGGTTGCCAGGTAAGGGATGAAAGCCGTGACGAGGAACTGTTCACCGTCCGGTCCTGCAGTTAGCCATCCGCCGGCTAAATGCGCACGCTCCCGCATGCCAGGAAGACCGCGCCCAAGCCGCCGCGCACCAGCAGCTGCTGCTGGGGTACTGTCCCTGCTGGAGGCTCTTTCGGAGGCCACATGGACCGTGAGTCCAGGCCCGGTCCAGTCAAAATGCAAACGAACGTCCGCTCCCCGCCCGCCGTGCTTCAGGGCATTCGTCAGGCACTCCTGGACAATACGGAAAACCGCCACCTCTTGACCACCGAAAGGCCCCTGCGGGTTCCGGATTCGCTGGACTGAATATTCAAACTCTCGCGCTGCAACCTCTCGACCAGAGCCTCGATGTCGCTGAACTGCGGTTGAGGGACGGCCATGCCGTCGCCACTGACCCCTTCGATGACACGCTGGGCATCGACCAACGCGGTCCTCGCGGAACCGGCGATGTTTTCCAGGGCGCCCAGGACCGCTTTCGGCTGGTCCTTGCTCAAGTACCGGGTGCCATCGGCCTGGGCCGCAATCACAGCCAAGGAATGGGCGAGGACATCGTGGAGATCCCGGGCGATGCGCGTCCGTTCCTGTTCCACGATCAGATCGACCTCGGTCGCATGCAAGGTCCTCTCCGCAAGCTCGCGGGCACGGGACAGGCTGGCCTTCTCCTGATATAGCGACAGCAGCAGACCCAGGGTGAAGCAAGCCGCAGCGATCATCAACAACAAGGCAAAAAGTTGTCCACCGTGCCGAAGCAGGATTCCGCTGTCCCCACCAAGCGGGCTGAACCAGCCCACCCCCGCGCCGTACCTCCACGAGAGCATCGAGAAGGTCATGAAGGCCGCGAAGACCACGCTGAGTCCGGCAGCGGCCAGCCGCGTCCGCCCCTTCGTCGTCCACGCGATAAAGGCCAACGCAATGAAGGAACCAAGGTAGATCGCCCAGTCATTGGCCGACATGGATGGGACCAAGTGCGCGAGCTGGCCGATGAGCAGCAAAGCAGTTAGAGCCAAGGAAACCGCCGGCCGCCAAACGGCCACCCCAATCGCCAACGTCATCAACACCAGCGGCCACGAGCCGGACCAGGACCCCAAACCACCTGGCCCCATCCGACCCGACTCAGCCACACACCACAAGGCGAAGAAAACACCAGCCACCACAAGGGCACCCCAACATCGCGCAAACTTCAGAACTGGTTCCATGCCAGTCACCCTATCCACGTCGCCAGAACCACCACGCCCGATACCGCCGATCTCCACCCAGAAGCCAGAACAATTCAACCTCCAAGCCAGCAAAGGCCCCTGAACCGGGGCCCCACTCCCCCACCAGTCAGAAAAGGTTGCGCACCAACACTGACCAACTCTGATTTCGCCATCGACTTCTGACAGCCAGAATCAGAGCCGGACAGTCAGCAGGTCAGTCGTATCCAGGACTCAGTCCCAAAGGGTCGTTTCTGACTCGCCCCGGCAAAGCGCGGCTGGTCCCTCTTCGACCAACGATGCGAGAGCTAAATGCCGCCGCGACAAGAATCAGAAGGATCGCTCTTGCTCACTGCCGCGTTTCCGTCCTACCCAGACCAGGTGTTTCGGAGCAACGTTCAGTCCTGCCCTTTGCCTGCCCCGCAAAACACCCACGCGTGTTCGCCCCTCTATCAAATGCAGCCCAGCGCCTGACAGTTCCATTAGGCAACAAGCGATCGCGACCGGCGGGACGACCCATGTCCCGTTGTCCTCCCAGGCGGATCTCACGGTGCCTTTGGCTTTATTCTTCAGCTCCATCCAGTAGTGATGGTTAGCGGCGTATTCCTCGATTGCATCGCCATCACTTACACCCGTCACTAGCGTCATGAAGTCATCGGTGGGCACCTTCTCGAGGGTCCAATTGAGCAGGCTGAGGTCCAAAGCGGCATAGTCCCTCAGAAAATGGTCGTTAGTACCGTGATCCCAGATCCATTGCCTGACTACATCGGCCGGCCAGTTGAGCGCCGCGATATCAGGGACGAGCTGAAACCGTGCGAAGGCATCATCGTCTGCTATGAAATCCAACTCGGGCTTCACCGGAAGATCCTTGAGGTATACGGGCATTTCGTCCTTCTTTGCTGGAGTCCCCCTGAAGTTCATCGTACGGTGGCAGGCTCATCTAGACGGATCCCATTAGGGAACGTAAAACTCCCGAGGCTCACTGGCTTGAACCGAAAGCGCTCCGCCCGGTCCGTTGCCGCCGACCGTGCGCGCGTATGGCACGCCCGATCCGTGGTTCTCTCCTGCGCAGGCGCATTCGCATAGCCATGCATTCTCGGCTTTGCCGGCGTCCCAGCACTGTTGAACGCATTTGCCGACGCCACCGTACTGGATGACCTTGACGCGCCGATAGCGGTCAGCCAGCCCAAGAACGACCTCTTTTGCGTGAGTCCGTGACACGGTCCAGGCTCCATGGCTGTACTCCACTTGGCCTTTGCGCGATGCGTTGAACATTTCATCCAAGATCGCATATCCAGTGCCCCTGCCCTCGTACGGCAGATTTCGAACCTCAGTCCTTGTAGCAGGTCGGATTATTACCGTTACGACGCCCATGTGTAGAGGGTAGGGCCTGACATCTTAACGCAGCGAATCGCGTCACTTGGGAATGCTATTCCGAATATGAGATAGGCGCGGAGACGACTATCGAAAATCGCACTTCCCAGCCAGTATCAGAGGGCTGCACAGGAGATCACAAGTCCTTCAGAGCTTCCCGAAACTCGCTTACAGGAAGGATATCCACGACGAAGATACCTCCATGCCGTGCAAGACTCTCCGCGTAGCCTTGTTTCATCAGCTCATCCGGGACATCTCCCGATACACCGCCCGAACGTCCCCTGCGTCAATGTATTTGTAGCCCTGCTCACCGAGGGACCCGACCAACAAGTCCTTACCCTTGGCTGCCCCCTCGCGAGGCGCCTTAGACCGGCAGCCAGCGACTCCTTCGGTTGAGTGGGTAATGGAACTCGACTAAATAAATCCTCTGCCGATACTGCTTCACGCATATTTTCGATTAGCAGCATTATTTTTGGCATTGTCATCATGCTAGTCGGCGTTGCGATCGGATGGCGTTTGCTTACCCAATAGAGGTCGCAGGGAAGGGAGTGAACGGGTATGGACCTGTTCACTCCCTTCTTCTGTGTTGTTGGATAGCGGCCAACGACAGCAGTATGGCGCAGAAAAATGAAAGCCTCCAGCCGGCTGCTTAGCCGCCGGCCTTGAGGTACTGGTAGAGCGTTTCCCGGCTGATCCCAAATTCTCGGGCGAGAGCGGCCTTCTGCTCCCCCGCCGCGCCCCGCGCCCGGAGGGTATCGGCCCGTTCGGGTGAGAGTGCTTTGGCCCGGCCACGATATACACCCCTGGTCTTGGCCAGGGCAATGCCTTCCCGCTGCCGCTCCCCTATTAACGCCCGCTCGAACTCAGCGAAGGCACCCATCACCGAGAGCATCAAGGTTCCGGGCGAGACGCTCCATGCTGTGCACCACCAACATGTCACCCTCACGGATGAACTTCACCAGCTCCACGAGCTAGGGACGCTTCACGTCCTTCCCAGACGCCTTATCCGTAAAGAGCCGATCCAACTGCACCCCTTCGAGCTGCCGTTGGGTGTTCTGATCCAAGGTGCTGACCCTGATGTATCCGATTCGCTGCCCTCGCAGAGGTATTTGGCAGCGAATTTGCAGCGCTTAATGGCCGATGCTCAGGTTTTCCCTTGCGGTGTTGACAGTCTGGCGGCGTTCTGACGCCGTTACGTGTCGTGCGTAGCGGGGGCACGACGCCCACGAGGTCCCACGGTTCCCCTAGGTGAGTAATTCCTATTGCCTGGTACGGTCGGGGTGCTTTTAAAGTAAGGCGGAGAGTGTTAACCCGTTATGTGAACCCCGAACTAAACACTCTCCTGACCACGCTCTATGTCCTACTCACCGACCGTGTCCTGTTAATCATCTAGTCCAGTTTGACTCCGGAAGCCTGTGCCAGTGGATGCTGCGGAAATGCGTTCATCGCGCGGGCCAGCTTGACGACGAGCCGCTCGAGTTCTCGGCCGTCATTATCAGTCCAGCTTTCCGGGGGTGTCTGGATGAGGCGGGTTGCTGCCACTATGCGTCGTCCTACTTCTCTGCCGTCGACGCTCAATGCCAACGCGACCCCTCGCCCGTCGTGAGGATCCGCGATCCTGAGGGCGAGTCCGTGTGCTTCCAAGCGAGTCACGACCTTGCTGATGTTCGAGCGCCCAGTGTCGATGGCGTCGGCGATCTCGGTCGGGCGGGCTACGCCACGGTAGATGAGTTGGTTCACGACGAGGAACGCGGCGATGTCTCCCTCCAACGGGAACTCCGATCGCGTCATGATCTGTTCACGAAATTGAGTACTCGTGGCCCAGGTAGCGATCGCAAACATCGCTGTCGTGATGTCTGGGCCGTCGGCACCGACGACGGGCCGGAGGTCCAGCGAATGAAGGACCTCCGGGTCCGTTAACGCTTGGGGTCGGGGCACAGCATCTCCGAATCTGTGGGGAGTTCGCAGCTCGAAGGTTCAGTCCTTGAGTTATGAGCTCAGCATTTGATGCGATTCTTCCATGCCCGGCTTGCCCGAGGTCGTTTCGCCTGCGAATTCGTCGATCCGGTCGTGGGTGCGGAACACGATCCATGCCCAGGCGCAGCCGATGAAGGCGAGAGCGGCGAGGGCGCCGTAGAGGGCGCTGGGACCGGAGGTGAGCAGCACTGGGGTGACGCCGGCGAAGAGGGCGGCTACGAATCGGGCGACGGAGATGATTGCGCCCTGTGCCGTGGTCCTCAGCAGCGTGGGGAAGGACTTTTGGGCCCAGACTTTCATGATGCCTTCGAACGCGAATGCGGTTCCGATCGCGGTGAAAACGATGCTCGCGAGGTAGGTCGCGATACTCACTCCGAACACTGCGAAGGACAGCGGGCTGAGCACTTGGAAGACCGCTCCGACGGTGAAGTAGCGGAATCTCGAGGACTTGTCGGCGATCTTCATGAACCATAGTGCCGCGATGATGGAGAGCGGAAGCACGGGCAAGCCGACCAGCGCGGCGGTCTGCAGCGGGATGCCGCCGAAATTTACGAGGACGTAGTTGCCGTACTGACCTGTCGTATTTGCGACCAGATTGGTGAGGGTGTAGAAGCCGATGAGGGCGAAGAAGGGCGCTGCGTACGGCGCCGTGAACAGGTCACGGACTTGCCCCTTCTCCGCCGCGACACTGCGCCCACCAACCAGCCGATCGGCCTTGGCACGTTGCCACGTCTCCGACTCGGGGATCGTGAGGCGCCCGATCAGGACGAGCGCCGTGATCACCGCCAGCGAGCCGAACATGATGCGGATGCCGACCTGCCCCTGCGTCGCGACAGCGGCACCGAGCATGGATGCCGTCACTGCTCCGGCCAGCCAGAGCAGGTTGGAGAACCCGAGCAGACGCCCTCGATTGGCGTCTGTCGCAGCTTCTGAGATCGTCGAGAGCGACACGGGAAGGTCCGCTCCCGTTCCGAGCCCGAGTAGGACTGCACCCAGAGCCAGAATCGGGAACGACGGCGCGAGCATCAAGGCGACAAGCGAAGCGATGATTACGACCATCGTGGCTGTGAATACCGGTCGGCGCCCGAAACGGTCGCCGAGTCTGCCTCCGACGATTGCCCCGACGGCCACGCCGAGAGTCAGCGCACCGGACGCGACGCCGATCTGGACTTCGTCCAGATTGAGTGTCGCCTGGAAGAGGATGATCGTGATTCCGAAGCCGACGATCGCGGCGGCGTCGATGAAGGACGCCATCCCTGAGACGAGGGCGACCCGATAGGGTCGGGGCTCGCGGCTCGTCGTAAGTGTGCTTTTCATACTTCTCCCTTGAAGTGGAATGGTCCGGAACTCGGGTGGCTCCTCGGGACAGCGTAGGGTAAGTAGTGTCCTTACGACAATAGATGTAGGGTTACGGAATCAAACACGCTTCGAGGAAGAAGACCGCCAGATGACATTCAATCCCGTAAACCTGCGCACGGATGGCCGACGCCAGCCGCTTGGGCTTGGTTCCATCGCTCCGGAATTCAGCTGGCAGCTCGAGGGTGATGCGACCTCGCAGGCCGCTTGGGAACTTCAGATCTCGGAGGACGAGGCGTTCTCGTCGCTCCTGTGGTCGTCCGGCAAGACGCTCGGCGGTGCGCCCTTCGGTCATCGAGCCGAGAGCGTGCTGGTCTCCGCGACCCGGTACCTCTGGCGCGTGCGCGTGTGGGCCGACGCCGCGAGCGAGCCGTCCTCGTGGAGCCTCAGCTGGTTCGAGACGGGCATTTTGCACGAGCACGAGTGGGTCGCGAGCTGGGTGGCGGGAGCGCCTCGTGGGCCCAAGGATCCGCCCACTACCCTGTTCCTGACCGGTTCCGTCGACCTCGATCAGCGGGTCGTGAGCGCGCGAGCCTACGTGTCATCCCTGGGATGGCATCGCTTCCTCGTCAACGGCCTGGACCTTACCGGTCCTGCGCTCGTTCCGCGCTGGACCCCGTTCGATCATGAGGTCGAGTACATCGCGTACGACGTGACCAATGCACTCCAGCAAGGACAGAACAGACTTGAAATCGCCGTCGGAGACGGGAGGTTCCGGGGCACCAACGGGTTCGAGAATCGCACTCACATCTACGGCGATCGTCTCGCGGGCCTGATGCAGCTGGTTGTTACGCTCGAGGATGGCAGCACGTGCACGATCGTCACCGACGGCTCGTGGCGCGCCGGCGGTGGGAAAATCGTAGAGTCGGACCCCAAGTTCGGGGAGCGGGTCGACCTCCGCCGCGACGTCAAGGCGTCCGAACCCGCGGAGATAATGAACAGCACAGGCACCCTCATCGCCGAGGGCGTCGAGCGCGTGCAGGAGGTCGGGCGACTGACTCCCACCGCCATCACCCGGCTGAAGAATGGAGATCAAGTCGTCGACTTCGGACAGAACTTCGCCGGAGTCGTCGCCGTGCGCTTGCGTGGCACAGCGGGTACGACCGTCACGCTCACCCACTCAGAGGTGAAAAAGAAGGACGGAGCCGTCGACGTCGACTACATCCACCTCTTCCCGCTGGAGCGGTGGAAGCAGCGTGACACCGTCGTACTCGATGGACAGGACGCCGTCTGGCAGCCGTGGTTCACGATCCACGGATTCCGATTCGTGCAGATCTCCGGACTGACGGACGAGCTCGGTCCCGACGACATCAGCGGCGTCGTAATCTCGACCGATCTCGACTGGATCGGAGACTTCGAGTGCTCGGACGACCGACTAAATCACCTGTGGAAGAACGTCGGATGGTCGGTGCGATCCAACTTCATGGACACCCCTACGGACTGCCCGACTCGTGAGCGTTCGGGCTGGACTGGTGACATTCAGGCCTTCGCTCCCACCGCCGCGACGATGGTCGATGCGCAATGGTATCTGCGCCGTTTCCTCCACAACCTGGCGCTCGAGCAGGCCGCGGACGGGACTGTACCGGTCGTCATTCCGTCCGGTTTCTCCGACTTCTCCGGCGGACCGCGCGGACACCTCGCCTCATCCGGGACCGCCGCTGGCTGGAGCGACGCGAGCGTGCTCGTGCCGTGGACCCTGTACGAGAACTACGGCGACAAGCGGGTGCTCTCGGATCAGTACGACTCAATGATCGCCTGGGTGGAATCCTGTGCCCGCCGTGCTCGCGAGCAGAGCAAGCGCAAAAACGGCGCACGCGATCCGCAGATCCAGCAATTCATCGTCGATACGGGATTCCAGTACGGCGAATGGCTGCGACCTGGCGAGAACGCAATCTTCTCGGCCACGGACGCACGCCGCCGCGGAGCCGTGGTCGCGACTGCCTACTTCGAGCACTCAGCACGTGTGCTGTCGTCCATCGCAACCATCCTCGGGCGCCGCGACGACCACGACCAATTCCTCGCCCTTGCGGACTCCGTCCGGCATGCGTGGCGTAGCACCTACCTTCACGCAGACGGCCGGATCGGTACGGATCGACAGGACGATTACGTCCGCGCCATTGCCTTCGGGCTCCTCACCGAGGACGAGACGGCCGCCGCCGCAAACCGCCTCATCTCCAAAATCGACGCTGCGGGCGGACACCTCGGTACCGGGTTCCTCTCAACCCCCCTGCTACTCGACGCCCTGGTCGAGACCGGACATGAAGACGTAGCCTGGAAGCTTCTCCTCTCAACCTCCCAACCCTCCTGGCTCTACCAGGTCGAGCACGGAGCGACCACCGTCTGGGAGACGTGGGAGGGCTACACGAAGTCGGGCAAGGCGAAGATGAGCCACAACCACTACGCCCTTGGCTCGGCAGTCCGCTTCCTGCCCCAGCGGATCACGGGCATCACCCCTCTCGAACCCGGCTACCGCACCATCGGCATCCGCCCCCTCATCGGCGGAGGCCTCACCTCAGCCAGAGCGCGCCTCCGCTCGCCGTACGGCGTCGTGGAGAGCTCTTGGCGGTTCGACGCAGACGCGGTCGAATACCGACTCGTCGTTCCAATAGGAACGACAGCGCAGTTCCACACCAAGCACGACGTCGAGTCAATCACCCTCGAACCGGGCACGCACCACATCCGGCGACCAATGACGTCGGATTAAAGCCATAGGGGATCGGTGGTATCCCGCCCTTCCGCGTGACGAGTCCACGACCTGCGCCCCACTCCGTCGCGACCTCGCATCTCGCCTTGAACCGAACTGAACCAGCGAGGCGTGGTGCCTCTTGTCTCACGACCCGTGTTCGGCGAGCCGTTGTTAAACGCCTGAGGGAAGCTGATGATGCGGCTCAAGCTCCCTTCCGATTAGCCGTCCGGTGAAGGATCCCCTTGCGGACTGCACGGTGCGCCAAATAGCGCTGCGAAAAAGCCGCCATTTATCGCTGAAAGTCACAGGACGGAGTCAGTAGTACCAGGGCAGTCTCCCAGTCGTCTTGATAAAGGATCCATAGATGAGACAGAGAATTAGCGGACACCGAACGTAGCAGCAGTAGGCCTGGGGCCCACCATATCGCCTGGTTCCAAGGCGCCTCGCGCGGGCCTCAAGAGCCTTCGGCGTCACCACAGCCTACGAAAGAATCCGGGGCAGTCCCAAACGCCGGATGATCTTGGGCTTGCTACAGTCGTGGTCCAACTCCCGCTAAGTGCTGAGGTCACAGCAACAGGAATTCGCACCATAGCGGGTAGTGGTCTGAGATCCGCCATGACACCTCACTGCGGCCCAGGCCCCGGAAGACATGCGGGATGAAGTCGAACGAGCCAGCCCGCTGCCCATACTTCAGGCCCTGCAGCAGCGATGTGCCGTCGGGTTTGGAGAACCAGGCGATTTGGTCGTAGAAGTGCCGGTTCCTGTCGTCATCGAAGATGGTGCGCGGGACGGCGTTGAGCTCGGTGGGGGGCCAAAGACCTGTAGAGATGAACGCTTCGTAGAGCGGGTCGCCGATGCGGTCCAGGTTGAAGTCGCCCAGGACCATGAGGTTGGTGTTCCAGTCGTTGGGCCGGTTGGCCCAGTTCCGCATCCAGTGGGCGAAGGCGGTGATTTCGGGCAGCCGTTCGACAGGATTCTTACCCCAGAGCACATGTACGGACGCCAGGGTGAACTCGGTGCCGGCGCGGACGAAGCTGGCTGTGTATGGGGTGCGGGCGAACTGGCCGGCCGGGTCATCCCCCACAGGTGGCATCACAATCTCCCCAACCAGGCCGGAGGGCTGTACCCGTTGGCTGTCGTAGAGAAACGCGATTCGCTCACCGTTCCCGGCCGCGCCTTCGGTGACATCCGAGATGATGACCCGCCATTCCGGTCCCAGGGTGGCCAGCAGGCGCTTCATTGCCCTGGGGTTGCGGCGGGACTCCTGGACGGCGACGACGTCGAAGCGCGAGATGACCGCCGCCAGGCAGCTGATCGCGTGCCAGTCCCGCTTCGGGGAATCTTTGAGCCCGGCGGTCCACTTCTCGGGGGCAAGAAAGTGCCGCGGCTACGCCATGCGTTGAAACTTCGGCTGACATCGATCACTGAAACGGAAGGCCACTTCTTCTTCGATGACCACCTGGAACAGACGGAAGACTGGCAAGACACACTGCTCGTCGAGATCGAACCCCATCAGAGGACAGACGACTGCCGAGAGCATGGGCTGCCTGGAACAGCGGCGTCCCCGCGGCCGTCCGGGATTGGAACCCCGAAGACAGGGACTTCCTCGAAGAAACCGATCACACCCCCGCCCGATGGAGCGGGCGGATCGACGTCCCGGAAATCTCCAAGTGCCTGCTGGGCAGAAGGCAGGCATCCGCCTCACAGTGCCCCCCAAGCGTTAGATCTCCGCGAAATGCGGCAAGATCAGCCAACAGGAGAACCTGGCCCCCGATAATGCTGAACCCCGGGGTCCCTGGCCATCCCCAAGCAGGACTCCCAAGCCCGCAAACACTGCGGGTTACGGCCCTTCATCCGTTAGTTGATCCTGCACCCGCTCCCGATTTCCAGCCGTTTAGAGGAACATGCGCCTGCATCGCAGGAAGCTCAGGCTTCCTCTACCCGCTAAAAGGAAAGGGCCTCCATCCTCACAGTCGCTGGCCAGCACTAGTGCTGCCCGCGTGTGCTAACCATCGCGTAGTCATCAACGTTTCAGATCGTTCAAAACCCCTCCCCCAATGTTCCGACCGGTCTTCTTTTCGGCAATCAGTTCTAACCAAAAATAAGTGTGCTTTCGAGGGCAAAATGGAAGGCTTGCCCCGGACCTG
>NZ_CP193754.1:0-71963 GCF_050847375.1 Arthrobacter sp. G.S.26
GTACTGGTGTGGTACCAGTACCGCACCGGTACTTATTTAGCGGTGTTGCGAATGGATTTACTGCACGCGCCGGGAGATGGGATGCAGATTTAGTACCACACTAGTACCGTTAAAGCACCACACTAGTGTGGTGCTAGTACTGTACTAGTGTAGACACCACACCAGTACCGCACTAGTCTGGTGTCATGATAATTCTCGTTGCACACGTCAAGGGCGGCGTTGGTAAATCAACGATTACCGTCAACGTGGCCGCCGAACTTCAGCGTTTAGGCAAAGACGTCCTAATTGTTGAAGCAGACCCCACGGTTCGTACAGTCTCGAACTGGGCACGCGACCGCGATGAATCAGAACTCGCAAAAATTCCATGTGTTCAAAAGGGCGGCAATATCCACAGCACGCTCAAAGATCTGTCCACCCGCTATGACGTTGTCCTCGTTGACGCAGCCGGCAAGGACAGCAAAGAAATGCGTACAGCTCTAACCGCCGCCTCGGTCGTTCTGGTGCCCATGCAGCCAAGTCAAGCCGACTTGGACACCGCAGAGGCTTTCGTCACGACTGTGACTGAAGCACAGGACTTCAACCCTGACCTCCGCGTCCTTGGGGTGCTCAACCGGGCCAGCACCCACGCGACAAACTCGGACGTACAAGAAGCCAGGGAATACATGTCCTCCTTTCCGGAGCTGCCGTTGGCTGGCGTAGTCCTGCACGAGCGAAAGAGCTATCAACGATGCTTGGAAGACGGCAGGGGAGTGGTCGAGATGAAGGATCCCAAAGCTAAGGCGGAAATTCAGATACTCACTCAGGAGGTCATGGCGTGGTGAAGCCCCGAGTTCGCAGCAGCGAACCCAGCAATGAAGAGATTGAACGGTTCGGCAATCAAGCCGAGCAGGGGGCTCCTGCAGCTGGACCAGCCCGACTCAAGGAACCAAAAGTCGTGGGAATCAACTTCCGCATGACAAAAACGCAGCAAGAGCTTCTACGAAAAGCGGCCGAGGCCGAGGACGTCAGTCAACAAAAGATCCTCGACCGCATCGTATGGCCGCAGCTACAAGCTAAGTATCAGGACGGGCAACTTTAGGCGGTTTGATCACGTGGTATCTAGATTCAGGGGAACGTTGAAAAAGAAGAAGTTGCCTTATGCTCTGTGGTTTGTTGGAGCCGTGTTGGTGACTGCTCTAGCGGGCGTGTGGGCAAGGGCCTCGTGGGGTCCAGCATGGGTAAATTTTATCGGCGCACTCTTCGTTGGGGTCGGCGGGTTCCTTCTGGTCGTAGAAAGAGATCTAAATAAAAAGGCTCCAGGAGTTGTAGGGCTCGCATTTGTCACCCTCGGTGGCGGCCTAATTGCTATCGCTGCCGCACCGTGGGCAGAAACTGCTGTGGCTATTTAGGGTCTACCCCAGACTGACGTCAGGCACGGCCGGCATTCATGTCGGTTTAGGGTCGGCACGCAGGCCCAGAAAGGCCCGATGACCGAGGAACAGAAAGCCGAGCGGAAGACCCTGATAGCCAATAACCGCGAGATGGAAAGTGCCACCAAGGTCAGGCGTGAATTCGTGAAGACCCTGCTCTCGCGGAAGACCGCGCCGAAGGGCTGGCAGTACTTCACCGTCCACGCCATCACCCACGACCCCGAAACCGCCAGCGGCTACGACGGCAAGGTCGCCACCGAGATGATCGGGGCCAAGACCGGCGAGGACACCGACCGGTGGGGCTGGAATCCGCTGCGGGACCACACCGCCAAAACCACCGCACGGCCCGAGTTCTCCCTCATCGCCCTGATCTGCGCCGGGTACGAAAAGACCATCCAGAAAGACTCATGGAGGAGTGCCGAAAAGCGGAACTTCCACTACCTGAACCAGCTCACCACCTGGGGTTACACAGCAAGCGCCGTGGAAAAAATCATCCTCGACAAGCACACCACCGACACCGAGTAATGTGACGGGGAACCGGGCGGCTGTACCCCAGAGGCAGCCGCCCGGCCCTCACCCCGGGGCCAGGAACCTCCCAGAAGTGGGGCGGTCCGCCGCCCAGGGCGAACCACAGCAGCCACTCACCAGCGACGGACCGCCATTAACCGCGACCATGCACCAGCACATCACCACTTCCGCGGGAACAGGAACAACGAGGTACCAGGCTGCGGCAGCACCACAACCCTTCAGCTAAGCTGAACCACATATTTCCTTTGCAGAGGGAAACCAGAGGGGCCGGCACTCACGTGCCGGCCCCTCTGCCTATGGGCGGACCAGCCCCGTATCCAGATGGGGTGTTCCGGCACACTGTAGAACTAAGGCGTTTTTCGCTCCAACCGCCAGTCACGGACGGATAGACCGGGGACGAAGGCCCAGTCCTCGCCGCAAGACTCGCAGGCGAGATGCTTGTCGTGATCTTGAAAGCCCTCGGTGTTCTCGTGCGTCTCGATGACCGCGCCCTTCCCACAGGGGCAGGCGAACTCGTACCGCTCTGTGTCCGTCGTACCTGGCCCCGAGCCCCAGCGGCGGCCGTCCGTCGAAGAGTGCCGCAGTTCAGTACGGATGCCCCGCTCACTTTCGCTCATGATCGGAACCGGGACAACTGATTCCTGCGTCAGGCTGACATATGAAGCGAAAAGTAACTCCTGCCGTTCGAGGGCGGTGCGGCACCGTCTGGATGCTCCCATGATTTTGTCCATGACCACGTCCAACTGATCGTGTGCTTGGACTAGCTCGGGGGCCATGCCTAGGGGCGCATAGTGTTTTTCGAGGGTTCGCGCGGGATACTGCGCGCGCGCGGTAAGTATCTTGTTTCCGGCCGATGCCAGCGCGGATCGTTGGGCGTCCGTAAGTGCTGGCATTGGGAAGTTGTTCCAGGTAATGGTGCTAGAAAATGACGGGTCCGATTTCATTCGGCCGCCCACGGTTTTCATCCAAGTCCAGAACATGGACGAGGACGCCACAGCGAAAACAATGCCGTCCGGATCGATCGCGCCGTAGACCTTGTTGGAAATGATGACTTCGGGGTCGAAGTGTGACACAGGAAGGTAGCGGCGGTTCTCGCTGCTGACTTCTGGAATTCCCACGAACGGGACATCGGAGACGAGGCCAATCTGTCGGAAGAGGTGCTCGAAACGTGCCCAATCGCGGGTGCTGGCTGCCGGAGAACCGTTGCGCATGGCAGCAACGCCTTCGAGTCGTCGTTTGAGCTTGGGTGAGTGGTTAGGCGCGTCAGAGTCCATCCCTCGCAACCATAGGCACCAGCGCTTGCTACCGCTGAGCAGTTCCTTAGAGCCGACGTATGGGCGAACGTACGGGGCCATGCTGGGGTCGGCCATGACTTCGTCGTATTCATCGGGAGTGATGATGAGATTGCCGCCGTCAGAGGGCTTAGATCCGTAGTCAACCATAGGCAGATCGGGAGCCAGCGCGCGCGTACGTTTGCCCACCAATACTTCCGGCCCGTCCACGAGGTAGGCATTTATGTCTGTTACGCCAGGAATCTCAACAGAGTCGGATTTGGCCGTTGGGTAGTCCCACAGGCGGCGCTTCTTTGCATTGTCTCGGGAGAAACCGATGATGACGCAGTGAACAGCGGCCTTACCGGGAGCTTCTGAGTCCCATTGAAAAGTACGGTGTGCAAACTTGATTCGCCAGCCGGCCTCGTAGATCGGTTCAAAGAGGCGAGCCGTCTGGTCACCCTGCGTGATGGAATTAGTAGTCACGAAAGCCCACTCACCAGGTCGGTCGGTGAGAAGGCGTAGCGTCAGCGCGTGCCAACTAGTGACGAAGTCTAGGCGGGAAAGCTGCTTGGTGGTCCCCCAAGCTGTTTGCATTAGCGCCAACTGCGCTGGAGTGCGGGTGTGGTCCCCCAAGAACGGAGGATTTCCGAAGACGTAGGTCTGTCCTTGGGGCTCGGGGAGCGTTTTGTTCCAGTCCAAGGTCAACGCGTCGTGATGGATAACGTGAGCGGTTATCTGGATGGGTAGACGGTCTGGTGCTGCCCCGCGGGCTTTTGCCAGGGCAAGGTTGGCCTGGTGGTCAACGAGGAACATGGCGGTTTCTGCAATTTTGGCGGGCCACCAGTTGATCTCGAACCCCCAGAACCGGTCGATAGTGAGCTTTTGTTCGTAGCTCACGTCATACGTGAGGTCCATCGTGCCCCATCGCTTGTTGCGCTCGACGATGAGGGCAGTCTCGATCGCTCGGAGATGGGCGTAGGCAATGTTCAGGAAGTTTCCTGCGCCACAGGCGGGATCGACATAGAGGTTCGAAGCTAGTTCGTCCTGCAGCTCATCAAACTCTTTTCGGGTGGCTGACTTTTTGGCGACTAACCGGTCAGCGCGTGTGCGGTATTCGTCAAGGAACAGGGGTCCTATGGTCTTGAGAATGTTTGATTCGGAGGTGTAATGCTCACCGTCGCCCCGGCGGGCTGCCTTCGACTTCACCAGCTGGAACAGAGCTCCGAATACTGCGGGGGAAATGTGGGTCCAGCGGAATCGGCATGCTGCGATAAGGGCTTGGCGCATCTCCGTGTTCAGGAATGGAACAGGGCTGGAACCGTCGAAGATTCCTCCATTGACGTAGGGAAATTTCGCCAGGGTGTTGGGGACTCGCTTGCGATGGCTTGGCGGCGTGTTCAGTACTGTAAACAGTGCTTGGAGTTGGGGGCCGAGGTTATCAGGGGTTGTGTCGTATTCAACCCAACGGCGGAACAAGTCGTCCTCCCACAACCCGGCGTCATCGCCGTAAAGCAGGAAAAGCAGCCGGGTGAGCAGTACGGATGCCTCCTGGGCCAGTTCGTCTTCGTCTTCAGGCGAACTTGGGGCGTCATCCCCAACGGCTTCATCGGCCTCGTCGCCGACCAGTGCTTGCCACAGGGCCGCCATTCGTTTCGCGGCGTCGATGGAGGCTGCTTTTTCTTCTGCCCGGGTTACGGTTTCCTGCCCCGCCAGGAACATCAGTTGATCGACATGGCTGGGGGCGTCATCCAAACCGAACTCAACTGTCCAGGGCTCGTCGCCGAGGCGGTCGATGCGTATCCGGTCAAAGTTAGTGACTAGAACGAACTTCGGCCATTCAAATGACTGGATCGAGCCACCTGAAAGGTAATCCAGCGCTTGCCGGTGCGCCTTGCCCAAATCTTTGTCGAGCGACTTGGCCTCGCCGATTGCGACACCGGACCAGAAGAAGTCTATGTAACCGCCGCCGCCGGTTGAAGCGCGAGTGGCATCCCGCTCAAACAGATCCATTCGCTCTGGAATGACTCCGAAGCAGCGGAGTAAGGAAGACCAAAACTGTTGCGCGTAGGACTTCTCCGTGTGCGTTTGTCCAGAATCGCGCCAATCCTCGATTCGCTGTGTCCATTCCCATGCGAATTTAGTTAGGCGATCCCGCGCGATCCCACGATCCAATTGTGACTGCATGGAGTTCATCGTAATGAAGTACTGCCTATAACTATGCAAGGGGACACGATTGCGCTCCCGCACCGTGGCGTCTGCACCGGCTGAGGCGGGTGCGGCGTCGCTTCGATACGCAGATGCTTAAGAGGCCACGGTCAAAACGACCGTTTGCGGTCAGGGCGTCGGACCATTACCCAAGGCTGCAATCGCCTCGTGGAGGTTGGTTCGACTTACAGCCCATGTCCCATCGTCCTGCTGCTCGAACTTCTTGTTCTCGCGAAGCCACTTTGCAAGATCGTCCTGATGCGGGACAGGGTCGTTCTTGTAAGGGCTGTTAGTGGCTTTCGTGTCTTCTAGCAACTGATGACGCGCGTGCGACGCGATACTAATAGATTCAACCAAACCGGGCTGGGACATACGGTCTCCTTATGAGAAATCTAGGGTTCACTTGGTTCCCCCTCGGATGTGGTGTACGAGCCAGCTCCGGCTCGTGACATACCGCGAGCCTACCGACTAGGAGCCCGCAGGCAAGCCACAGCCGAACACCCCGCCAAAGGACACGATCACTTGCGTCTGCTCCGGATGACGAGAGGCGAACGGCGTCGTACGAGCCGCCGAGGACACTGCGGCATAACGCAGGTGTCGTGCGGGGCCGGGGGTGTATTTGCAATACGCAAAAACGACCCTTTGAGACTGCATGTTGGCGACGGATGGAGCATCCACTGTCTACGGCTGATTCTGACTGTCAGAAGTCGAGAGCGCAATCAAATGCGGTCAAAACCGATTCGAAAGCGTATTTGACTTGGTGGGGGAGTGGGGCCGGCCAGCGGTCCTGGTACGTGCCCGTAAGGCGATCCTCTACCGGACACGTGCGTAAGTGGCTTAAAAACTCGGCCGGGGGAGCGCCCGGGCTTCTCTTGCCTGGGATGCGTGAATATGTCAACGTGATTCAGGGCCACCATGACGGCTTGATTTAGGACCACCGTCTGGAGCATTGGCGCGGCTCGGACGGGCGAATAGGGACCGTTCGGGGCGGGCAACTGTAATTCGCGGATCAAATAGGAGTTGAGCAACCGCGCGCCTCTGAGTTCCCGGTAAAGGATCACCCTGTGGCACGTCCGTTATGGAGGTGAGGGATGATCGACGCCGGGACTAGGGTTTTTCCATGGAACAGGAAACCGGAAATGTGCGCCTGATGTTTTTGCGCGACCAAGTGGGGTTGGTACCCAGCGAGAAGTATCCGGATGTAGCAGCTGATTTGCTTGTTGAGGGCTATGACTCTCCCTCTCTTCGCGAACTGGCTGGACACCCACGGAATGATCCACGGGGGGCGTCTGACTTATGGGTCCAGGTCCGGGAGCAGTTGGGCAGGCCCTATGAGGACGACGGCGACGCCCAGCGCGCATTGGTTCGGCACTGGCTCCAACAAATCGTTGACGGCGTCCTCGACCCGTACATTGGGACAAATCTCATTCTGGGCCATGCTTGGCACGAACTAGGTCAGCCCACGGAGTTGAATTATTTGGTTGTCCTCAGGGACGACTGGGACGACATGCCGCAAAGCCGGGAGGATATTTGCAACAAGATTGTGGAGGCGGCGCACGAAGTGTTGATTGATTGGTAGTCCGTCGAGGCTGCTCATCGCAAGGAAGGCGCACCCGCCTAGTAAAGGATTGTCTATCGTGGCAGTTTGCCCCTACCGTCCAGAAGTTGAGGTATCCATGGATCCCGCCGGTCGTTCGCCGCTGCACTACGCAGCACTTACCGATGCTGCAGCAGAGGTGACTCGACTGATTGCTGCCGGCGAGTCACCCGACTCCGCGGATAGTCAGGGGTTTACCCCACTTCACCTTGCGTCTCAGGAGTATGCCCTGAACGCCGCTGCCGCGCTGATCGAGGCCGGTGCTGCGGTCGACGCAAAGAACTCATACGGTAATACACCGCTGTTCGTCGCCGTCTTTAACTCCCGCGGACGACCGGCGATGATCAATCTGCTGCGTTCGCGTGGTGCCGATCCGCTTCTGGCAAACATGTCGGGCCAGTCCCCTCTAGGACTGGCCAGACTGATCGGCAACTATGACGTGGCAGAGTACTTTCAGGATCTCCCCTAATGCCGCCGAGTGACCCCGTGCGCTGGCGGTGGCTGTTCGGCGAGCTGCCGGCTGGGACTCCTCGCCGCCGTTTAGCCTAAGCGTTTCGTTGGGCGATGGTGCGTGCGAGGCGGTAGGAGTCTGTACCGGTTTCGATAATGGTGCCGTTGAAGGTGAGGCGGTCCACAATCGCGGCGCACAGGCGTGGGTCGGTGAAGGTCTTGGTCCAGCCGGAGAAGGATTCGTTGGAGGCGATCGCGATGGAGTTTTTCTCCTCTCGCTCGGTCAGGACCTGAAAGAGGAGTTCGGCGCCGCGCCGGTCCAGTTCCATGTAGCCAAGCTCATCAATGCACAGCAGGTCGACGCGGCCATAACGGGCGATGGTCTTGGCCAGCATTTTTTCGTCGGCCGCCTCGACGAGTTCGTTCACGAGCCGGGTGGCGAGGGTGTATTTGACCCTGAACCCTTTCTCCGCGGCGGTTGTGCCGAGACCGATGAGCAGGTGGGACTTACCGGTGCCTGAGTCTCCGATGAGGCACAGAGGTGCGCCTTTGCGGATCCAGTCACCGGTGGCCAGGGTGTGGATGGTCGCGGGGTTGATGTTCGGGTTCGCATCGAAATCGAAGTCCCCGATCCACTTGTCCCGGGGAAAATTGGCAGCCTTCACACGACGGATCGAGGAGCGCCGGTCACGGTCGTCGCATTCGGCCAGCAGCAGCTCGGCCAGGAACCCCTGATAGGACAGTTGCTCTTTCCCGGCGACGCTTAGTGCTTCGTCCAGGACCGCCCGGACGGTGGGCAGCCGCAGTCGACGGCAGGCCTGGTCCACGGCTGCGACCGCCGCTTGTTCGGTCAGGCCGCGGCGTCGGCGCAGGGTTGGAGTGATGGTGGTGGCCGGTGCGGTGGGGCTCATGAGATGTTCTCCTTCGACGGTGTTCCTGCAGAGTGCTCGGTGCGTTTGAACAGCAGCTCGTCGTAGGCGCCGATCGACGGAAGCGGGCGCGTGTCGAGCGGGAGCCCCGCGATGACCGCTGCCGGGTCCATGAGCCGGCGCTGAGTAAGGCTGACAACCCGTTGCACATTCACTTCAGCAAGAGCACCCGGATGACGGTCTGAACCGGACCCACCCCAGGTCGATGCCCCTGCGTGTCTGCGGGCCTCCACTGCGACAACATCGGCATTGACAGCTCCCACGCCCAGCGCTGAGGTGATTCCCGCCTGGACGTCTCCGTCGTTCATGGACCGGTGGAGCAGCAGGACGTCGATGAGTTCCCGGGTCCCCTCAGCGTCGCCATTGACGCGACGGGAGGCTGCCCAGAAGGCCTCGTGGGCACTGGTGAACGCCCCGGACTGCCGGGCCCTTGCCAGCGCGGTGGAACCTGGCAGGGCACCTGGTTTGGTTTTGAGGACCTCAAGGTAGTGGTCCAGCTGGACCGATTGCCCTGACCGAGCCGCCATGCGCTGATGCCGCGCGACCACGGCGCGGCCGTCGAACACCACAACCTCGGATGCCCGCAAGGACACTCGGACTTTCCGGCCGATGAACCGCGCCGGAACGGAATACTTCACCATCCGCACGGTGATCAGCGAAGACCTGTCCACGGTTGGGTTGAGCACCAGGCCGGGATCGAATTCCTCCGTTGGCAACGGTGCCAAGGAGGCCTGTTCGTTGGCGAAGTCCTGGCCGATCGTGTGGATTCTGTCCATGATCCGCCGGCGCTCGTCCCCGACTTCCCACACACGGATGCGGTCGTTGAGTTCTTTCAGCGACTCAACGACCGGCATCGGGGAGAGGCGGTTCCGGCGGAACCAGCCCACCTCGCCCTCAACCCCGCCCTTTTCATGCGCCCCGCCGATACCGGGCTGGCAGTAAAAGGCATCAAAGCCGTAAAACGACCGGAACAACACCCACCGGTCGTTCTCCTGCCGCTGCCGGCCTTGCCCGAACACCACAGCGGTGACCGCGCTGGTGAGATTGTCGTAACGGATGTGCCGGACCGGCACGCCCCCGATCTCGCTGAACGCCTCAATATGGCCTTCCAGGAAAGCCTCCTGCGCCTGGGTGGGATAGACACGGTGGATGGCCTTGCCGGAATGGGAGAGCCGGAAGACAAACATGTGGCACTTCGTCTTCACACCATTGAGCACCACCCAGAGCTCTCCAAAATCCACCTCAGCCTCGGCGCCTGGCTCATGTTCCTGGGGCACGAACACTTCAACCCGGCGGCCCGCTTCCACATCGATCTGCGCCCGGCGGACCCGCACGTAATCGCGCACCGTCGAATACGACAGTTCCTCCGCGCCGTGCTCTTCGATCAACCGGGCCAAGACCCTCCGCGCGGTATGGCGCTGCTTCCTCGGCGCCGTAGTGTCCCCGGTCAGCATGGCATCGATGGCAGGTTTGAACGGATCCAGCCTGGGCGATGACCTAACCGGCTTCTTCCGGGCGGGCGGGACAGGATCCGACAAGGCCTGCCGGACGGTGTCCCTGCCGATCTGATAACGCTTTGCCAGCCCGCGGATAGACATACCCTCCACACGGGCGTCTCGGCGGATCTTGGCAAACAGCTCCATGCGCACCCTCATCCGGGACCTCCAAATGTTCGCTTTCAACAGATGAAAGCAACACTGAGGTGGTCCTGACTCAAACCGTCACAAGCAACCGGCGAGTCGTGGGTGGTCCTGATTCAAACCGTCACACCGGTCCTGAATCAAACTGCCATAGTCAGATGCGCGGGCGATGCGTTCAGTAGCCCCACAACTTCGCCTTTCGAACCTATGATCGAGGCATGTCCAAAACGACAGTGGTGGTCGTAGTTTCGGCTCTGGCGGCTGTCACCGCCCTCTTCGCGTTTCTCGGAGGACCAACCGCGGCGGCAACAGCTTTCTTCGTCTGTGCTATTGGACTTGGAGCATATGTTGGTGCTGGTTGGGGTGCGTCGCAATCTGCTGAGACAGAAAAATACCGAGAAAAAATCCTCGGCAAACGCCAAAGTCCCACCATCTACTACGACGGTGAAGGCAACCCTCTGCCCAACTACTCCAAAGATTCTGACAAGAGCTAGCATCTCCTGTGCAGTCGGTGCTCTTTCGGCGTTCCGGTAGACGATCCGCTGCGGGCGGCTACCGCCCTTGGGTTCTCTCGCGCTTCAAGGTGCTAATCGCCCTAAACAAGAGGTAAATCGAACCTGCTTCCAGCAGGGCGTAGGCGATCGTTCGCCACGAAGCCCCGTTGTTAGCGAAATCGATTGCACCAAACACCACCCAGAGAACGATCCCGATGACTGCGTAGATAGCCCATGTTCGGGGCGCTTCGATTTTTTTCACTTAGTCCCCGCTAACGCCCCAGTGAACTTGCTCCGACTCATTCGCCGGTCATTGCTCAAAGCCTAACCACGCCAGTCAAGCACCCGCGGCATCATGTATACCCGCTCCGGAAGCGCTCAGCTGCGGCTTCACGGTTCCGCATAGCCCCGCCCGTAAGGCGGTCCTCCACCGGCCGCGATACTGACCGATTTAGCGTGCAAGAAAATTCCCGACTTTCCGGGATTTTCAGATTCCCGTAAGACCCGCCCGCAAAACTGCCCGCTGAAGGGACCCTAAACGCTACACTCAACCATATGCTTATCGGTTATGCCCGCGTTTCCACCAACACCCAGGATCTGACCGCCCAGCGCGATGCTCTCGCGGCCGCCGGCGTGGATCCCGACGCTATATATGTCGACCACGGGTTCACCGGCACCCAACGCGAACGTCCAGGCCTTGGCAAAGCCTTGGCCGCCTGCCGTAAAGGGGACACCCTTGTGGTGACTAAGCTTGACCGTTTGGCTCGGTCCTTGCCTGATGCCAGGGATATCGCGGATGAGCTCACCCGCAAAGGGGTTGCTCTGAACCTGGGCGGTAGCGTCTATGACCCTCACGATCCGGTAGGGAAGCTGCTGTTTAACGTCCTGGGCATGGTTGCCGAGTTCGAGGCGGACCTCATTCGTGCCAGGACGCGGGAAGGCATGGCAGTGGCTAAAGCCAAGGGTCGGCTGCGAGGCAAACAACCTAAGCTCTCGAAATCCCAGGAAGCGCACCTCGTTAGTCTTCACCAGGGCGGGGTGCACACCACCACCGAGATAGCAGAGCTCTTCGGCGTTGCCCGTTCGACGGTCTACCGCGCCATCCAAAGGGCTACGCCAGTGCTGTTCATCTGATAGGGCGTCTCAGAACCGTGGGAAGCCTCAGCGAAGTCCAACCTGACGTAGGGGGGGCAGATTTTCTGGATCTGGGTCCGAGAACATTCGTAGCTTTCCGGGTGGCAGGTCCAGTTCCACCGCCGTTGTTATGTGATGAACATAATGCCCGTTGCCGGCAGTCGTTTGGGCGCATGCCGGCAGAGTAGTTGGGCTGTAAAGCGCCCCGGTTGTTACTACATGGGTCTTTGCGCGAGGTAGTGCAGGTGGTGGGTGTCGGAGCAAAAGAGGTTGGAGCCGGCGCGTAGAGCATCTTCGTCCTCCGGGTGGAGCCCGCAGTAGGTGCACCTTGGATGTGATCGTTTTTTTGCGAGCCTGAGCGCCAACTCTCTTCATCGAGGCCTTGGAACAATCCGCAGCTTAGGGCTCACATGCCGGGCCAGGCAAAATTGGGAACATACTGTTGCACCGGCTCAAGCACGTATCCAGTAGTCTATGAAATTAGTGGCCTTGGGTGTCCAATGAAGTACCCTTGCCCTGCAAAGACATTGATTGATCTCAAGCACGTCAATTCGGCTTCCAGCTCAATTCCTTCGGCTATAAGTTTACAATCGATCAACACGCACCAAGCAACCAAGCATTTTATAGTTTGAAGCTTTATGGTTTCTCGATGTATATTAGCCGTTAGAGTCCTGTCGAGCTTTATGAAATCCGGTCTGATTGTCAATATGTCAGTAATATTGGTGGTTCCGGTACCAAAATCATCGAATGCTATCCTGGCTCCCTGATCGCGATAACGCCGTAAGGCCGGCTCCAAAAGCTGGATTTCTTCGTTGAAGGACGTTTCGTTGATTTCGATGACGATCCGTTCCAGAATGCTGCCAAAATCGTGCATAAGCCTGTCGAATCCGGAGGACACGCAGGTCTTTGCTGAGAGATTGATAAATACGGTGTCAGTGATTCTATTCTTGCTGACATTTTCTAGTGTTCGCCGGGCTGTACTCAGCTCGAGAAACTCGGCGAAGCCCTGTGTGCGAGCGAATTGAAAAACCGGCTCAGGGCTATCCAGACCATGAAATCGGGTGAGGGCTTCCCTGCCTATACGCCTACCCGAGTCTAAATCGATTATTTCCTGATAGAAAATATCGTAACTTTCATCAAAGATTTTTGCTACAGTTTCGAGCTTCGCACAGCTTCTCTGCGTCGTTGATTCAACGGAGAATAGTATTCTTTGTTTAGCTACTTCATTGGAATCCATGCGGCGAACGAGCGCAGGCAATTCTTGTCCGTCCCGATCAGCCAGAAGTGTTGATGTCCATCCTCTTCTCACGAGTGGGGCGGGGAGCCGTTCGGAGGAGGAAATCTTGTATGGATAACTTTCATGCACGTTGCTTGCCAGCATGGTGCGCCGCAGATCCTTTTCGATGTCCGCACTATTGCTGTTGAGTGCAATGATCTGTCCACTTTTGCTGATGTCAAGGACAACGAAGAACGTATCGGCATGTGTGCCTGGCCTATGTCTTCGTTTTTCCGTTGAGTTTATTTGTACGGTTATCAATCCAAACGCAATAAAGACAAGCAAGGAAGCTATGAGTAGAATTGGTGCCCAAGTGTGGGTTGCCATTCCAAAAATCGCACCAACTGCGCTGATAATTATCAGCAAGCCGAGAAGCGTTGCAAAGATCAGTTCGCGCGTAATCCAGATGCGTGGGGCGGCATGGGCACGTCTATCGGATTTGGTGATCCTTCTACAATAAACTCGCATCTGATGGATGAAACGTTTTACGGACCGGCTCACCATTTTCGTCATCCAATTCAATAACTAGTTTATTTGAACTTGCTTTCACAACTTTTCCGAATTCGCCGGCATTCCAGACGCTAGTTATTACGACATAATCCCCCTTTTTTGGGCGGTTGTGACCTTTTGGCGATTCCTTGTCCGTTTCGGCTTCAAATTGTGGGTTGTCCATCACTCGTCTCCGCCGGAAGGGTTTTTGCCTTCGCCAAAAGGTTAATTACTTCCTCTTCTGGTATGCGTATTAGCTTTCCGATACGAAGCGAGACGAGGCTACGTTGACGTACCATTCGGTAAATAGTCATCTTTGAGACGCCGATCCGGTCAGCAACGTCACTGACAGTCAGATACTTGTCCTCCACTTTTCCTCTGGTCATTTAGCCTCATTAGAAATTGAAATGCCTACAATGACACGTTGAAGCGGCGGGACGGAACACCTAATTCCAGCCGGTGAGGCCGGCACCCCCCGGGGAAGAGAATGTCGACCAACTGGTTGGCACATCCGCCCCGCCGATTCCACGATTAGACCACCGAGTTTCCTATGTGGCTGATGAGGATCATCCACCAAAGGGGTATTTCACCCGCCTTTTCACCCTCCCCTTCAGGGGTCGCCAGTACCCACATGATTCCTTCACGCTCAAATGCCAGGAGTCACTGCCGTCAGGACAGGCGTTCAGAATGCCTCATCAACGTGTTTTCGATCCCGGAGGTCGCAGGCAGAGTGCAGGAACAGGTCTGAGATACGGGTCGAATTCAGGCCAAAGCTCTGGCATTTATCTCCACTGAAGGAGTTGCAGTAGGTTCCGCCGAACGCTTCGATGCTCCCCCATCCGGTCCTGTTCGATCACGGGTTCTCAGCCCTTCCATTGGCCGTCTTCACTCTGAGACGCCGGCGGCGATCAACTCCCCAGAGGCTGACAGCCTACGGAAGGACCCGGCCATCAGAGCCGCCTGGTACGGGGTTACTTCAAGCATCTCGCTCCCACCCCGGGGCAGGTTCGTGGAAACCAGCACTCCTTCGACGACCCGACACCTCACCCGCCATCCTGGGTTACGGCAGGAGTTACTCAACTGCAAGTTGTCTGGGACCTAAAGAGGTTTTGCATTCCGGAAGCCTAGAGCCGGAACTGTCGGGCCTGCTCAATTGCCTGGGCATACGTCTCGACGCCGAGTTTCCTGTAGAGCGCCTTCAGCTGGGTCTTTATCGTGTTCTCTGACCGGTAGCTGGTATCCGCGATCTGCTTTCGGGTCAGTCCCTGACGCAACATATCAAGAATCTCTTGTTCTCGCGCGGTAAGAACAGGCCGTTCCTTACGGACGTCGCGAATGACCGGCATCGATCTGAGCATGGCTCGGGCACCCGGTTCCAACAGATGTTCCAACGGCGAAGAAAGCCCCAGATATCGCAGCGGGAGCAGATCGATTGGCTCACCATCACGCCGATGGGAGCGTTCGATGGCTGCGACCGCAAGAGGGTCAAGATCCCCGGACGCCCGTGCTGCCATTTCCAAATAGAGAGCCGGGTTGCGGTGCCGTGGACCAGGCGCTGTCCACTGGAAGGAATCCAGGGCTTTTAAGGCCTTGTCCTGATCTTCGGAGATCAGGTGGCCCAAGACTTCAAGGTTACGGAGTTCCGGCCATTCCCCTGACCCGGAAACGCCCGTTACATCGGCTTTGCAGGTCCGGGCCGTGAGCTCAACGTGCGCGAGCATCCGCGTAGCCAAGGGGGCGGCAGAGGCATAGGGGCGTTCGTGACGCATGGCAGTCATCAACGCAATGGCCGAATCCGGGTCATGCTGCAGAATATTTCGCATACCCAGACACCACGTATGGACTGACCAGAATTCGTCATTATCGGGCCGCCTGGGAAGCCTGAGCAGTGCATCACGAAGAGCCTCAACGTCCAGCGATGAAATGGCGATGTGGGCGCGGGCGAGGTCAGCGCATCGGCCGACCATCCGGCGCCCCCACCCCACCTTCGCTTCCACTGCCTCATGGCGGGCGATCCAATCCCTCGCCGAGTCCGTGTCACCTTCCTGGGCCGAAAGGAGCGCCAGGTTGGAGGTGATGTTGGCATCCAAAAATGCCCGTTCGGCCAGATGCGCCCAATCAAGGGCGGCCTCATAGCTCTGCCTGGCTGGGACGCTTTGCCCAGCCAGATGAAAAGTTATGCCCGCATGCAGTTCCACAAAGCACCCCAAGACCGGGTTGATCTGGTGAACATCGGCTGCCTTCGATAACGCGAGACGAAGACGCGAAGCAGCCTCGGCTGCTTCCACGTAATTCCCGGAGAGGCGAAGATAGCTGATTTTCAGCAGACCCACTGTCAGCGCCTTCGCACCCGGGTTCCGGTACAACCTATCGGTTTGCTTCCTCAAACGTTGTGCCGTCGTATCACGCGCGTAATCCGGTTCGAGACTCGGCAGCGGCAGCTCCATTCTTTCCGCGCCGGCGGCAGTAAGAATCCTCATAGCGACAGGGAACAACCCGGATTGCTCGGAAAGGAAACGCGGCAAGCGCCCGACCGACCTGGCCAACCCGGAAGGATCTGAAATGAAAAGATCAGCCCACCGCTCAGCCAAAAGATCCTTAAGCGCCGGCCATGACCGCTGCCGGACGGCGAGACTAACCGCAGCAGGGACACCGGCAGTTAGGTCCATGGCCCTGACCGCTGAAGCCGCCAGGTTTTCAGCGCGGCCTGGTTCCAAATTCTGCATCCTCTCAACAAGCGAATTTCTTACAAGCGAGGGAATGAACCACCCGTTCGGCTCCAGATGCCGGGCCAGCCCAGCAGCCGCAAGCTCATCCACCAGAGGCAACCGCCCCCCCTGAAGCTCATACTCAAAAGCAGACAAAAACTCCGTCTCCAGGCTGGGCAGGAAACCCGCAACATCCCACTGAGTACTCGAATCAAGGCCATCCAACCATCGACTCAACGCAGGGTTAACGATGGCCTTGGCGGAGACCAGCCCACCTGAACCCAACATCGCCTCCAACAGGCGCAGCCATCCACCCGTCAGTTGATATAACTCCAAGGCACTCTCATTACCGACAGGTCGCGCATCGCTTCGACAAAGGTCCTGAAGCTCATCCAGTTCCAGGAACAGATCCCTCACACCGGCAACACTGCACGGAAGACTTGTAGCCAGACGCCACGCAATCTCTGCAGACTCGGTCACGACCGCCAAATGAAGAGAATGGTCCTCCTCAAGCCGCCTGGCGATCGACTCAACCGAAGATCCCGACCAGCCCAAGGTCAGGTCCAACACCTCACCTGGCCGGTCGGAAACCCAACTACGTCCAAAACGAAAACGACCACACCCCGCCGGGCCCTGAACAACCAGAAGACGCTCCCGAGACATGACCGCTGACGCAAAGCGAGGCCACGCGGGATGAAAGCCCTGAGAGGCCCGAACCGACATTATTTCCCCCAATAGAAATCATAGTTTGCGCTAACATACGGGTCATAACACCGTTATCATGTGGATACGTCTCAGAAGTACAAGGGCGTACCGAAAACGGTCCGGCTCTTCACGACTCAACCACCCTGCCTCAGTACCGGGTGCCTATTGAGAATGAGCCTCAGGTCGGAATGGGTTCTGACAGTGTAGCCCTTGGTCTTGATAAGTCCGAGTCCAGCGGATGTGAAGCGTCCCCAGCTCGTGGAGTTGGTGAAGTTCGCCCGTGAGGGTGACACCTTGGTAGTGCACAGCATGGACCGTCTCGCCAGGAACCTTGATGACCTCCGGGCCCTGGTGCAGAAGCTCACTGCCAAGGGAGTACGGATTGAGTTCGTGAAGGAGAACCTGAGCTTCACGGGGGAGGACTCGCCGATGGCTAACCTGATGCTCTCGGTGATGGGTGCTTTCGCTGAATTCGAGCGGGCGTTGATAGGGGAGAGGCAGCGAGAAGGCATTGCCCTGGCCAAGACCAGGGGCGTCTACCGCGGCCGGGCCAAAGCACTCTCACCCGAACGGGCCGGCACCCTCAGAGCCAGGGCCGCAGCTGGAGAGCAGAAAGCCGCCCTCGCCCGAGAATTCGGGATCAGCCGGGAGACGCTGTACCAGTACCTGAAAGCGGGCACCTAAGCATTCATTCGGGGGAACCCCTCATTTTTCTGCGACATACTGTTCTCGTTGGCCGCTATCCAACAACACAGAAGAAGGGAGTGCACGGGTCCATACCCGTGCACTCCCTTCACTGTCTGTTGCCCGGGGGATTAGCCCTTACTAGACCCCATTAACCAGTCCGAAAATTGATAGTCCCAGACCGAAGACAGCAGGACGGAGCCTGTGATTCTGATGAGGAAAAGCTGCCGTTTTTGAAACCTGCTTCGATCAGTATCTGTTGCGAGAAACGGGTGGGATCTGCCTGCGAACCTAGCTAGGCGCTTCGAAATTAGCCATCCGAAGATGCCGGCTGCCAGAACAACCAGGCCTGCGATCAGTACGGGCGTCATGGCATGTTCTCTCTAGTGCAACTTGGAGTAATCAGTGAGATTCAACGAATGAGGGTTCTTCCCGTCGCTCATCGGAGACCCTGGTATCCGCCGAAGAACCTCACGAACTGCCTCGAACTGGAAGGCAGGCTTCCCCGCGGGTTCGAGATCTGCCGGGAAGCGTTCTACCGCACTTCGGCTCCCTCGTCCGTGAGCGATCGCCCACTCATCGAATCACGCCCAACGTCGCTTCGGTAGAAGGCTGATTCAGCAGGAAAAGGACCAAACAGGCCGCAACGAGAACCAAACCAGCGAGACTTGAGATCACAGTTCCCTTTCTGAACTCCGGTGATCGTCCACGGCGATCCGCCGTTTGCCAGAGAAAGAAGCTTATTCCGAACCCCACGAAGAAGATGCAGCCAGCAACCAGGTAGAGAAGTGCCATGTTCTTGTCCTAACTATTGCTTCAGATATCTACGCTTGCGGTCCGCGGTTTCTGTGTTTCCTCCCGGCCCGCCACCCTGGGAGCGTGGTGTCGAGCATTGCTGCTTTCCGTGGTTCGAGCTTTGAAGCGCGAGCGGTGATCCGTTGGCCATGGAGCCAGAGCCCGAGCTGGCGTTCATATGGGTCGGTGGTCTTGTTGTGTCGGGGCCAGTCGTTGCCCTCGGCACGGTAGCTGACGAGTTCTGCGAAGCGAGTGGCCCAGCGGGTTTCGTCCCGTTCCTTCTTGGAGGGGACCTCTGCCCAGCCCGGGATGGTGGCGAGCTGGTCTGCGTAGGCAGGGGAGAGGGAGTTGCTGTTCGCTTCTTGCCGGCGGTCGTGGAGCCATGAGGCGAGGCTCCGTTCCCGGACCGTGGTCCCGACAGCGGAAGGGAGCCGTCCCGTGCTGTGGAAAAGGGAAAGGATTTCTGCGAGGTTGGTGCGGCCGGCGGTGGTGGTCCTTGGTGCGCGGGGAAGGAGCTGTTGGTGCGCCTCAGCAAGGCCGGGGTCCTGCCGTTTAGCCAGGGCGAGGTGATAACGGACCGACGAGCCGGCGACTCTGGCCAGGGCAGCGATCCTCCGGACGGGTACGCCCTGCCTGTACATCTGGACCCATTCGGGGTTCGGCGCTGCACGCCGCCGCTCAGTCATCCGCCGCCACAGTCTCTTCTTTTCACAACAGTGGCTGGTCATTCTCGGCGAGAGTAAGTAGCTGCGACTTCAGCGCTTCCATCTTTCGCCGACGACGGAATGTCCAGGGTGGTGACCAAAATGCCAGCCCGGCGAAGAGGGCGGTGACGATCACCCAATACCAAGGATGGGTGGGACTGGTGGTGATCAGGAATATGCCTAGGACGACGAAAGCGCCGGATACTAGAGGACCGATCCACACGAAAGGTCTTTCCTGCCGAATGGTTTTGTCCAGCTCGCGACGCCAGAGCTCACGATCAGCGTCTGCCGGCACCCGTCCACTCGACATCGCTGACCGGAACCGCGTCACCGTCGGGAAGCCCTTGGGCTTCTTGCGTTCCCTGGCCTCCTGCCAGCGGACCACCCCAAAGATTCCGGCCGCCACAAGCAATCCCACAGCAGCTGTGGCGAGAACCTGGTCGGGCTCGATCTTTTCCCCGCTTAGGAGGGGCCGGCTGAGCGTGACGAGTGTGAAAGCCACGGCGGTGGCAAGAAAGACGAGCAAGATGCGCAGTGGCTTCTTCATCCGTTGCACCCCTTTGATGCGGATTCACCCACCGTACCGAGACCAGGGACTTTAGGAAGCAAATTCAGGGAACCTTGAGAATCAAAGTGCTTCCCGTAGCGCAATAAAGCCTCACAAGCAGTCGGGAAGTTTCGTCCTGGGCGGTGCCGGTGTCACATAACCAAGGCGCAGTACAGAGGCCGGGTTCGGCGGTTTTGAGGCGTAGTTATGAGAATCGATCGACCGAGTTTAAACCGCTTGAATCCAAGGAAAGTTGGCTTCCGCAGTCGCACGTCCCTGCGAGGCCGGTGAGACGCCTCGTATCCCAAGGGTTTCGAGGCAGTCTGAGGCGTAGCAGTTAAGGCACCTTCACCGTGCATTTCATCGTTCGGGGTAAACGTACATATCAGGGGCCGATAACGGAGCAGAGGGATGAATCCATGCCAGGCTGTTCGCTCGTCGACCGGCTAACGGGCGCTTTTGCCGGCGCCTCGCAGCGCAAGAAAGTGGCAAGGGTTCTTTCCACTGGAGTGGAGTCGTGAGTGACTTGATGGAACCGCAAAACCTTTCCAGCGCGCGCAAGACGAGGAGTCGCAGATGAGTGCAGCAGTAGTTTTTGGGCTGGCGCTTCTTGGGGGCGGGTTGTTTCTCTGGACGATTGCTGGCGCCTTGGGCAAAGGCTCGGCGGTTATCAGGTCTTGGTTCCGGGACGGCTTGGATATCTCGTGGTGGGCCGAGCGCGGGAAAGCTCAGCTCCACGTAATTGCGTCTATCTGGGTCCTCTTAGGCATCGGGTTTGCGCTTTACGGATCAGTTGCTGATCGATGACACCCGACGCCGGTCAAGACCGTGGAGAATCCTTCAGGCCACATCACCTGATTGCTGTTCGTCTTTGCGTGCCTGCTTCCGCCTGCCTAGCCATTCTTCTCGGTACGCATCAACTTCTGCAGCCTTCTTATTGCCGAAGTGAGCCCCAATTAACGGGCCGAGGCCAGCCCCAATCCCGATGACGGAGTACTGCCACCCCAGGATCAAACCAAGGGCCACGCCGATCACGACAGTCACCGCAATTGAGAGTAGAACCGATTTACCAGTAACTATTCCGTTCCGCGTCATCTCCGAATCATGAGGCATTCCTATCCATCAAACAAGGCGTTTTCCGGTGGAGGATCGACTTACGTGCGCGTGGCGCGCCCACTAAGTCGGCTATGCGCCAGGTGACACGATTGCGAGCTCTCCGCTGCTCAAGAGCGGAGCCAAGCAGTCTGCAATGCTGACAGCGTCCGTTTCCGAGGCTCCAGCTTTCAAGCGAAAACCGAGCCGAGAAGAAGGCATGTCCGCGCTTTGCACAGCTGACTCCACGCTTGGGTCGTCGTCACACTCAGCAAGCGACTCGAAAACCGGGTCAGTTACACCTACGCCCCACCGATCGTCCGTAGAAGCAATACGCGGGTAATCCGATGAATCGGAAGGTGTAGCGCAGGAAGCCAGCAACAAAATAACTAACGGTATCAAAAACTTCTTTCGCATTACCGCCCCCACTCGGCTGATATCTCCCATTGATCACGGCGTTTAGTCGACTTTGCAGGAAGACCCCAAGTATTTCATGTCTGTCCGGTAGAGGATCCGCTTCCGGACGCTATTTAGCTTCGTGAGTGACGAAAGTCTTGACCGCCGGGTCCGCGGCTCTAGCCAGTCGGCTGGTGGCTGTGGTCGTTAAACCCGAAGATCAACGCTGCGTTGTCTTGTCGTCTTTCAAAGCTAACCCGAGCGAGGCGCAGACGTCTTCATCACCTGGGATTACTGCGGCTCGGCCGTCTCTCAGCACACAGACGGTCAATGGATTCGGGACGGGATGGGAGGAACTCCGGTCATAGAGGCTTGGGTGCGCCATTCCGTTAGGGCTATCCGGGTCGAGCCGGTGCTGTGCCCACATCGTTCGGCAAACTGCCAATGCATCCTCGATGGGAATGGGGTTGCGTTGCGTTGATTGTTCACCGACCCGCGTACCTTCCCCCAAGACGGCGGTAGTGCCCGGGAACTGACTGCCGTTCAGTTCGGGGCGTGCGAAACAGGCGATCGAGCTTTTATCAGTAACTGGCATTTGCAGCGCAACGGCGGCTCCGCTTACTGCTACGGCCACTACGAGGCCGGCAAGCAGGATTCGCTTGCCTTTGGTGTTTTGGAAGTGGCGGTTTTCCGGGGTTCCGTCCTGGGCGACGTTAGCAAGGAGCCGTTCGATGGCTTTGCTGCGTTCGGCGTTGAAGTGCGGTGGACGAGGAGTCTCGCTCATGGTGTTCCCTCTTCAGGGGTAAGTGGGTTGGCCGGCAGCAGCCCGGTTTGTGGATTCAGCAGCTTCGACAGTTTTTGTTTAGCGCGGGAGAGCCGCGACTTTACGGTGCCAGGCGGGATACGTAGCAGCTGGCTCACTTCTGTCGTACTCATCTCCTCTAGAACGCAGAGGGCAATGATTTCCTGGTCTCTCCGGCCGAGAGAACGGTAGGCACGCTGCAGGAGCTGAGAGCGGCGATCCTGATCGACGGCATCAGCCACGGAGTCGCCGTGATCAGGCGCGGTCTCGGCACCTGGGAGTCTTCGGATAAGTCGCTCGTACCGCAGATTGGACCGGATACGATTCCTGGCCACATTCGTGGTGGTGACCAGCAACCAGCCGATGACGGAACCGTTGACGAGTCTGACGCTTGATCTGCAGCGCCAGGCCTCAAGGAACACCATCGCCGTGATGTCTTCTGCCTCATGGGAAGTTCTAACGAGGCGCAGGCTGTGACAAAAAACCCGGTCCCGATGGAGAACGAAGAGTTCAGCAAAGGCGGAGCCATCACCAGCCAAGACTTGCGACCACAGATCGCTGTCCTTATCTGGCTTCCCCTGGTTCCCCATACCCATAAGTGTCCGGCAACCCCTCCGCGGTTCCATCTAGGAGGGAAGATATTTATCGGCTCGGCTTCCTGCCTCCTTCGGCTGCCGAATATGGTTGTGACTCCTGACGGGCCTTTCCACACACGGCCGGACGTGAGCACGCGAATGGTGGCGGCTATTTATTCAAAAAATATTGCGCAAGATACCGGTAGTGGAGGACACGACTTGCTGCTCGCGTCAGCAGCGCCCGGTGAAGGATCCTTTACCGAAACGCCCCGATGCTCGAAGGTTGTCTCCTTAAGCGCTAATCTCACTCCATGAAGCGTCGGTGGGCAATGCTCCTTGCAGTCGGTGGCGTTGTCGCAGTGCTGTTGGCGGTTATCGCTGCGCTTGGCAGCGTGTCCCGTATTCCCCGCGTGTGCCCAGCCATTGGTTATGCCTATACGGGTCCCGTGGAATTAGTATTCTCCAACCCGCCGGCATCAGTTGCAGCTTGTTTTGGGGAAGGATGCATGCCTGACCCGGTGGAACAGGGCGATGAACAGAAGTGGCTGGTCCCCCAATCCGCGCCTTACCTGAACAAGCCCGTAAGCGTGACTTCAATCCATGTTGAGGCCACAGCTGCGCTGGGCGGCCAAACCAAAGTTGATTTGCCAGTAGTAACTGAATCCACCGGGGAACATCCCTTCGGAGCCGGATGTGGAGGGCCTTTCAGGTTCAAGCCAGTTCAGGTCACATCTAACTGAGGATGTCCGGTGAAGGATCGGCATACGGACGTTGGCGTGTGACGGTTAGGTCCGGGTCGTGAATTGGACTTGGATGTGCTTGAGCTCAGTGCGTGGAAGCACTGCGGTGACGACGCCGCCCTCTGCGAGTCGGGCTCCGATACCGTAGACGAACGGGTCCGTGTCGACCTCCGCGCCGGGCACATCGATTCCGTTGATTATGGTCCTAGCTTGGCCGTTGACCATCCGGCCGGTTACTGCGGGTGTGTGCTGGTCCCACGGTTTGCTACCCGGCCAGAGCTCCTGCCGGTACTGGTTCATAAGGATGTGGTTGACATGGTCTGCCAGGAGGTCTCGAACTGAAGAGCACTCGGACGGCTCACGGTGCCAGGTGGTTCGCACTGCCTCCCAAAGTTGCGGATAGCGCATTCGCTCCACTTGCTCGATCAGCCAAGGGGGCCGTGGCCATGGCGGAACTTCCTCGATCGATCTGCGTGTCTTCTCGTCGAGGTCCGCTAGGTTAATGCGGTCTGAGTGGTCATCCGGGTTTCGCCAGAGCGTGTAGGTGATGCTCGCCGTCATTTCGCTGTATCCACGATCATCCAAGCCGTAGCTCAGACCGACGGAGTCCGTGTCCTCCAGCGACGGTTGGGGTATGAGCCCGAGCACCGGAATAGGCATGAGTTTCAGGTTCTCGACCCATTCGGAACGGGGGTCGGGGGCGTCCTCGGGAAGAATGCCAGCGGGTCTCATGTCTCGACTATGAACTAAACGAGGGCACCCTGTAAAAGGGAACGAGCTTCGGCTTCCATGTCCGGAAAAGGATCGTCTACCGGCACGCCGAAAGAGCGCCGACTGCACAGGAGGTGCTAGCTCTTGTCAGAATCCTTGGAGTAGTTGGGCAGAGGGTTGCCTTCATCGTCGTAGTAGATGGTGGGACTTGGGTTTTTGCCGAGGATTTTTTCTCGGTATTTTTCTGTCTCGGCAGATTGCGCCGCACCCCAACCCGCACCAACGTATGCTCCAAGTCCAATAGCACAGACGAAGAAAGCTGTTGCCGCCGCGGCTGGTCCTCCGAGAAACGCGAAGAGGCCGGTGACAGCCGCTAGAACCGAGACTGCGACCACCACTGTCGTTTTGGACATGCCTCGATCATAGGTTCGAAAGGCGAAGTTGTTGGGCTGCTGAACGCATCGTCTGTGCATCGCAGGCAGGAGAAACGGGGGCTTCCATTGGCAGAGATCTTTCATGCGCCACAAACTCATGTGTCCAGTAGAGGTCCCACCGCGGGCGGGCCATGCGACATATAGCGCCGTGAAAGCCGCCATCCACCGCCGAAGGTCACCCCAGAGAAATTCCGAATGATAGGGTTATTCATAAGTCAACTACGAAAACAAATTCATCATTGGAGCGAAAGGCAAGGGACTCTGTTGCGGTCAGCACTTTTCCGCCAGCTGAAAGCACCTGGACGGAAAGTCCTGGATGCAGACCGCGGTAGGGGTGCTAGTTACAGTCGCTGTGTCTAAGCGCTATGTCGCAGAGCAAGTCGGGGTTGTCCAGCCCACCGTTGGTTTGCACGACCAGAAAGCCAATGATCACTGCGCATACAACGGCTATCGCGGTGTAGATCCAGAATCTTTTCCACGTCATTCAGCGAACTGTACATCGCAGTGGCCAGAGGGGGCGGGGGAACAAAAAAGTCCCGAATCCGGCGCATCAGCATCTCGAAGGGAATCACATGACGGTTCGATCACCGACCTTGGTGGGCTATGCCAGGGTCAGTACGACGCAGCAGCCGGTGGACCATCAGTTGAACGCGTTAAACACTGCCGGTTGCTTTCGTATTTGGACGGACTATGCCTCCGGGGCAACGGAGGAACGGCCACAGTGGCAGGAGTGCCTGAGCCACTTACAGCCCGGCAACGTCCTAGTGGTGAACGACCTGTCCAGGTTGGGGAGGAACACCGCTGACCTGGCCAATATCGTCAAGGCACTGGCTGACAGGCACGTCGGGCTGCGTTCTCTGACTGAAACCTGGCTGGATACCAC
The DNA here is from genome assembly GCF_050847375.1 of Arthrobacter sp. G.S.26. Lineage (NCBI taxonomy): Bacteria > Bacillati > Actinomycetota > Actinomycetes > Micrococcales > Micrococcaceae > Arthrobacter > Arthrobacter sp. G.S.26. The sequence continues at coordinate 25,202 of NZ_CP193754.1, forward strand.
TTCCTCCCAGGGCCTCCTGATGTTTCACTTCTTCTCAGCTATTGCCGAGTACGAGCGGAACCGGTTGAGGGAACGGACCAAGGCGGGCCTGGTTGCCGCGAAGGCCCGCGGCCGTGTCGGCGGGCGTCCGACGAAGATGACTCCGGACAAATCCGAGATCGCCCGCAGCATGAGGGCGAAGAAAAGGACCATCGCCGATATTGCGACGGCCATTGAGGTCAGTGAGGCCACCGTGGTCCGGGAGCTGGCCAGACAGCGCAAGGATCTGCAGATTCCCACCGAATAGTGATGTGACAAGGCGTCTGTTCGTGCCTTCGTTAGCGTGGAGGCAAACGGAGGGGGAGCGGGGCACATGGCACAGAGAAAATCAAAGAACCACATTGAAGGCCAGATGAGTCTGGAGTCGTTGTGGGCCGAACCGGAAGAGGTAGTCAGTGAACGAGCACGGCAGACACGCCATGGAGACCATGAAGAATCACGACCCGGAGACGTACGCGCAGATAGCGGACCCCGAGACGTACTTTTCGAACTTGGGGCGCCAGATTCAGGACCAGATCTGGTCCCTGAGCGAGGATATGATCCCAATGCGCGGCCAGGAAGAACCGATGGAGTTCATCGGGATGGTGAACATGGCCAAGCTGCGGGCCCGAGGGAAGGTGTACCAAGAGATGATCTACGACAGCCTGCCGAAGGAAGCCGAGGAGATGGAGCCGGCCTACGGGCCGCAGGAGGACGAGGAGAACTAGACAGCTCTCCCGAGCCGGGACAGTCCGCGCCCGCAGCAGGTGTGCGTTTCCGGCCGGCTTCGCAGGCTGACCTTGCCCCGTCCGGGCAGAAAGCCCGGTTTATCGCGAATATTGAAGCCATCCGGATCGTCCGTGAGCTGGAGCACCAGCAGCGGCCGGCCACGGCGGCTGAGCAGCGTGCGCTGGCGCAGTGGTCCAGTTGGGGAGCTGTCCCGCAGCTGTTCGACAAGGCTGACTGGGCGGATGAACGCGCCCAGCTGCAGGAGGTCCTGAGCGAGCGGGAGTACGCGGCCGCGTCCCGGACCACCACCAATGCCTACTACACGGACGCTGCCCTGGTGAAGGAAATCTGGTCCGCCGTCGAACACCTGGGCTTCGACGGGGGAGAGGTCCTGGAACCGGGGTCAGGGGCCGGCACCTTCATCGGGTTCGCGCCGGACTCGGCCCGGATGACCGGTGTGGAGTTGGATGCTCTGACCGCTTCCATTTCCCGCGGCCTGTACCCGGAGGCGAATATCCGCAGCGAGTCCTTCGCCGACACCCCGATCAAGGCCAACTCCTTCGACCTGGCCGTAGGTAATGTCCCGTTCAGCAAGAACGCGCTCTACGACAAAACCCACAACGCCAACTCGCAGCACTCGATGCACAACCACTTCATCCTCAAGTCCCTCGCGGCCGTAAAGCCCGGCGGCTACGTCGCCGTGCTGACCTCCAGCTTCACCATGGACGCAGCCAACCCGACCTCGCGGCGCGAGATGAGTGCCATGGCCGACCTGGTGGGTGCAATACGCCTGCCGACCGGGGCGCACAGGCGTGCCGCCGGCACCGACGCCCTCACCGACCTGCTGCTGCTGCGCAAGCGCGAGCCGGGCAGGGAACCGCTGAACACCGAATGGGAACGGGTCACCACCGCAGTCGCGGGGGACCGCAACATCAAGATCAACGCCTACTTCGACATGAACCCCCAGAACGTCCTGGGACAGATCACCATCGGCCACGGCATGTACGGGGAGGAAACGGTCAGCGTCAAAGCCGACGACCTCTCAGCCGTCCCGCAGCTGCTCTCCCAACGCCTCGACACAGTCGTCCAGGACGCCTTGACCCACGACCTGGCCCAGGCACCCACGGAGCAGACCCCGGGCAAAACCCCGGCAGCGCTCCTGCCTTCAATGGAGCAGGAATGGGACGGGACGATCAACGTCCTGCCGAACGGCTCTTTCACCATTGTCCGGGCAGGAGAAGCAGAGGAACTTCCGGTACCCAAGGCGCATGCAGGCGAGCTCCGGGACCTGCTTACACTCCGCAACGGTGCACGGGCGCTGCTGGAACTCGAAGCCTCAGATGCAGAGGATACGCCGGAGCTGGACGTTCAACGTTCCTCCTTGGCCGCACATTACTCTGCATTCGTTCAGAAATATGGGCCGGTAAACCGCTATACCGAATCGGTGCGGATTGATAAGGAAACTGGCGAGGAAATTGTCTCTCGCCGGCTGTCGCCGGCCTTTCGCCTGCTGACTTCAAAGGATCCATTCGGTGCACTTCCCGGCGCCCTGGAGAATTTCAACGACGAGACGAAAACAGCCACACCTGCCGGTCTGCTCCAACACCGCCAGGTGGTGGCCCGCAAACCGGTTCTGGGGGCGGACACCGTTGATGAGGCCCTGGCCATCGCCTTGGACACCTACGGCGCCCCGGAGCTGGAGCAGATCGCTGATCTGTTGGGCCTGACGGAAGAAGAGGCCCGTGGGCAGCTGGGCACACTGGTTTTCGATGATCTCGAAACCGGCAAACTCGTCACCGCCCCGGAGTACCTGTCCGGGAACGTCCGCACGAAACTGAATGCTGCCCGCACCGCTGCGGCCGCGGATGAACGGTGGAACGTCAACGTTCAGGCCCTCGAGGAAGTCCAGCCGCCCCGGGTCGGGATGGAAGACGTTGAAGCCCGGCTCGGTGCTGTCTGGATTTCCCCGGCGGACCACCAACGGTTCGTCCAGGAGATCCTGGCTGATCCGAACGCGAGCGTCAGCAGCGTCGGGGGAGGTATCTGGCGGGTCAAAGCCAACCGCGGCTCGGTCCGTTCCACCAACGAGTGGGGGACTGGCCGCCGGCCGGCCCCGGACCTGCTCCAAAGCATCCTGGAACAAAAGAGCATCCAGGTTGAGGATAAGAACGAGGACGGTAAACCCGTTGCGAACCTCGAAGAAACCGAAGCGGCCCAGGAGAAAGCCGAGGCCCTGCAGGAACGCTTCGCGGAGTGGGTCTGGGAAGATCCTGCCCGGGCCAGCCGCCTCATCGACGAGTACAACGTCCGCTTCAACTCCCTGGCCCTGCGTGACTACACCAAAGAAGGCCAACGGCTGAGCCTGCCCGGACTGGCGAAGTCCTTCACCCCGCACCCGCACCAGCGCACCGCCGTTGCCCGCATCATCTCCGAACCGGCCGTTGGCCTGTTCCATGAAGTCGGCGCCGGCAAGACCGCCGAAATGGTGATGGGTGCGATGGAACTCAAACGCCTGGGCATGGCTTCGAAGCCCATGGTGGTCGTCCCGAACCACATGCTTGAGCAATTCACCCGCGAGTGGCTGGAGCTGTACCCGCAGTCCAGGCTGCTCTCGGCCGGTTCTGATGACATCAAAACCAAGAGCGGGGACCTGAGCGCACGCCGCCAGTTCGTGGCACGCGTGGCGGCCAACGACTGGGACGGCATCATCATGACCCAGCAGGCCTTCAAGAGCATCGGGGTGAAATCCGAAACGATCGAGGCGTACCAGGAATCGATCATCGCGGACGTCCGGCAAACCATCGTCAACGCCCAGGCCGAGGGCGAGGACCGGACCACGGTGAAGAAGCTCGAAACGAAGCTCCAGGCCGAAGAAGAACGCATGAAGAAACTCATGGACACCGCACCGGACCCGGGATTGACGTTCGAGGACACCGGTGTGGACTACCTGTTCGTGGACGAGGCCCACGACTACAAGAACCTCCGCACCGTCACCAACATCAAGGGCGCCGAAATCGGCGGTTCCATCCGCGCCACCGACATGCACCTCAAGCTCGAGTACCTGCGCCGCGTCCACGGGGAACGGGTGGTCACCATGGCCACCGGCACGCCCATCGCGAACTCCATCACGGAGGCCCACGTCATGCAGCGGTACCTCCGCCCGGACCTGCTGCAGGCTTCCGGGGTGGAGAACTTCGACGTCTGGGGGGCCACGTTCGGGGAAACCGTCACGGCCATTGAAATGGACGCCGGCGGCCGGCTGAAAAACAAGCCACGGTTCGCCAAGTTCAAGAACGTCCCCGAGATGCTCCGGACCTTCCACGTCTTCGCGGACGTGAAGCTCGCCGAAGACCTCTCCTACCTGAAGAAGCCGGACCTCGTCCGCCGGCCAGGGGACGGTGAGCGGCAACCGGAGCTGGTGTTGATCCCGCAGCCCCCGGAACTGGCCGACTACATGAAAGGCCTGGCCGACCGGCTCGATTCACTCTCCGGGTGGGCCGAGAAGGGCGCGGACAACGCCCTGAACGTCTACAACGACGGACGCAAAGCAGCACTGGACCTGCGGATGGTCGGCATCGAACCGGACTCCGGGACGAAGATCGACCACGTCGTGGCCAACACCCTCAAAGTCTGGGAACAGAACCGGAACAACGAATACACCATCGACTTCGACTCTGACGTCACCTCCGGGACCAGAGGGTCCCTGCAGATCATTTTCTGCGACCTCGGTACTCCCTCGAAAAAGGCCGGCGATGACGGGAAACCCGTCTGGACCGTCTACCAGCAGCTGAAAGACCAGCTCGTGGCCGGCGGGATCCAGCCCGAACAAATCCGCTTCGTTCAGGACGCACCCAAGCCCGAGCAGAAAGCACAGCTGTTCGCCCAATGCCGCAGCGGTGAAGTCGCTGTCCTGATCGGCTCCACCGCGATGATGGGGACCGGCACCAACGTCCAGCTCCGTGCCAAAGCCATTCACCACGTCACCTGCCCCTGGCGGCCCGCTGACCTGACCCAGCGCGACGGGCGCATCATCCGTCAGGGCAATGCCAACACCGAGGTCCAGAACTTCCAGTACGCCACGGTGGGCAGCTACGACAGTGCGGCGTGGGACGGGATCCAGCGCAAAGCCACGATGATCCAACAGGTCCTCCGGGGCCGCCTGGACATCCGGGAAATCGAGGACGTCGGCGACCTTGCCCTGAACGCAGCCCAGATCAAGGCAGCAACCAGCGGGAACCCGCTCGTGATGGAAAAGATCGAAGCGGACGCCGAACGGACCAAGCTCGAACGCCTCAAACGCGCCCACGAAAAGGGACAAAGCACCCTCGGATGGACCAGGGCCGCGACCCAGAGCGCTATCGACAAAGCCGAAAACGCTCTCCCGGCAGTCCAGGCAGCGATACCCCGCATCACCTCCACCGCAGGGGACAACTTCACCGTCGGCATCGACGGCAGTACCTACACCAAACGGACCGAAGCGGTCGCTGCCATCTCCGAATGGGTGCGAACCCACACCCCGGACTACGGCAACTACTCCTACCAGGAACGCGATTACGGGACTCTTGCAACACTTGGTGGCCACCAGCTCCAGGTCCGCAACGCGGCCCAGAACTCACGGCTCGGCTCCTACCAGGACCTCGCCATCACGATCAAGGACGTTCCCGTTCCTCCCTTGGTTCTCACCAGGCTCGAACTGCTCGAAGGCAGCACGGGAATCATCACCAAACTGGAAAACAAGATCGCATCCCTCCCGGAAGTCGAAGCGCAGCTTCACCAAAGCCTCGAAGAGAAGCGAGCAGTCCTGGCCGACGTGGACAAGCAAACCGGGAAACCCTTCAAATACGAAGACAAACTCGCCCAGTCAAAGATCAAATGCGCCGAGCTGGACGAGAAGCTGAAAGCCTCCATCGAACCCGCCAAACCAGCAGAACCCGAGACACCCGACCCGGCAGCGGAAAGACACCGGCGCCTCATGGCGGCCAGTTACCCGGACCGCCCCGCACCTACCGGGCCCTCAACCAGCCCCACCCATACAACGCCAGCCTCCCAGCCGCTGCGCGGCCGCGGCCCGGTGTGGGAACGGTAAAACCGGTACCCGCATCCTCAGAGTCTGTGGAGGGTGCGGGTGGCGACGCCGAGGATTTGCAGGTCCGTCCCGTCTGAGATTTCAGTGGGTGGGACGTTGGGGTTTGAGGCTTCGAGCCAGGCTCGGCCGTTGGTTTGGCGGAGTCGGCGGATGAGGATTTCGCCGCCGTCCACGGTGGCCACGACGACGGAGCCGTGGTGTGGTGTGCCGGCGCGGTCGATCAGGATCTCATCCCCGGTACAGATCCCGTCAAGGTTCATGGCGTTATCGCGGACCTTCATCAGGACGGTGCTGGACGGGTTGGGTATCAGGGCCTTGTTTAGATCGATCCGGCCGGAGAAATAGTCTTGGGCGGGGGAGGCGAACCCTGTGGGCAGAAGCGATTCCGGGACGGGTGAGAGCTGGGGTTCTTCTGTGGCGGCCATGCTGTTCAGTTCGTGCGGATGACGATGAGCCGGTGTCCCTCCGGGACCCGTTCGCGCAGTGTTGAGAGGGCCGCGTTGTATGTGTCTCCGGCGGCTGTGATGTGGTCGTGGGACCCGTCCTGGGCTTCGATGGTGCCTGTTAGTTCCACGTTTTCACCTTTTGCTTTGTGGTGGTGTTCTTTGATGTGCCGAATCGCTCCAGCGCGTGCAGGATCGGGGGAGTGGGGTGGTGGAGCAGGTCCACCGGGCGCCGGCCGTCCAGGGCCGGGCACGGGGTGGTCATCCACGCGCTGAAGTAGTTGTGGGCAATGCGCAGCTCCATCGCCCTGGCGAACAGGTCCCGGACAGCCGGCTTCACTTCCAGGGTTTCGGTGAACTGGTAGCCAGGACACAGAACTTCATCCCCGAGGAAGATCCGCACTAGCTGACGCATGATCGGTTCAGGATCAGCGTGGATCGAAGTCAGGCGGGAGCGCACCTGGGCGAGGGTAGGAAGACCGAACTCCGTCCGGATGCCCTCCCATACCGCAGGCGGGATCGCCTGCCCGCACAGCACCGGCGGGGCCGTGGTGGGGTTAGGCGGCGTCATCGATGGAGGCCAGGATCCAGTGATCGGTCATCGCCGGCTGACGCAGCTGCATGGTCTGCAGCGGGGAACTCGAATTGATCCTGACCTGGACCTGCCAGACCGTCGTATCAACCACCGCGGCCCCGACCGGAACCCTTGTCTGGTTTTCCCACCAGGATTCGCGTTCGAACCAGCGAACAGGGTCCGCAGCCACAGCCCAGATGTGTCCGTCGTACCGGACGGCCAGGGGTGTGCCGTCGAGGGTGAAGCGGACGTCCACCGCGGCCGCGAGGGGCGTTTCAGTCTGTACTGCTGTCATTGTTGGTTCGTTCTCCCAAGGTTCTGTCCAATGTCTTCGTGCGGGTGACGGCCGAGGCCCACACCCACGTCGAGCGGCGCAGCGGCCCGTCAATCCAGGACACCTGCACGGCTTTCTGTGTCCACGTGTGTGCAAGGCCCTCGATGAGCTCGGAGCAGTCCTGGAACCGGATCCAGGCTTTGACCGGGATCCCGTGCACATCGGCCTGCATCGGGGCGTTGTCCAGGTCCAGCTCTTCCGGGGTCAGCCCTATCGGGCCGGCCCGCCGGGCGTACCGAGCCTGCAGCCGCTTGAGCTGGTCACGGTCCATACCACACCTTTTAGTACTTACTTACTAACAACACGAAAGCAGTTACGAATATATCTTCGAGTCTTACCGCTGTTTCATGATGCAGGGTGGGTCTGACAATCACCCCAACCCGGCACGACTGGTGGTGAAAAGTGCGCAGGGGAGCGGGCTGGTTACCCAGCGCCCGCTCTGCGGGACGCCTTGTCCCAACGCCACAGCACCACTGCGGCCACTGTGTTGAGCGCGGCGATGAACAGATCGCCGGCAGCTGGCCGGCCGATAAACAAATCAAGGCCAACGATGACCAGGGAAAGCCCGGTGGCCACCGAAAACACCACAGCCAAGACCCGCAGCAAACGGGCCGGCGGTCGGTAGCCAGCCCCCTGCTTGCCGCCGGGGAGGGGTCCTGGAAGGCTCATGACCTCACCCTACCCACACGGTGTTGTGCGGCATTGGTCCCGTCGAAGGCGGGCTCGCTGGGCTCGCCTTGGTTGCGGTGCAACCAGTTGATGGGCGTCCGCTGGTGCTGCCGGCTGTCCGGTGCTGCCGGTCCGGCGCAGAGTTCCCGTCATGCTACCGAGCTGAGAGCTGAGGTTCACGCTGAGCATCAGATTTATGGGAGCTGGTCCGCCAGACAGAAAATGTCTAGAGTGCCATTGACTAGAATGTCTAGTATGAGATAGACTAAAGTTATGGTCAAGAGGAAAGAATTGATGAAGCGGTTGCGGAACGCTGCGAAGGATCGGGGCTTGGAGTTCACTGAGACCGAGGGTGCCAATCACACGAGGGTGTGGGTTGGTGAGGCGTACACGACGGTTCCGCGTCATAGCGAGATTGATGATCTTCTGGCAAAGAAGATCATGAAGCAGATCGGAGAATGAGTATGCGCAAGTTGACGGCACGGGCCGAGCGGGGGACCGGTTGGTGGGTTATTGAGGTCCCGGAAATTGACGGGCTTCTGACCCAGGCCAAAAGTCTGGGCCAGGTCCCGGCCATGGTCAAGGATGCGGCCGCGCTCCTCACGGGGGAACCGGAGGAGTCATTCGAGGTGGAGGTGGTTCCGGTGATCGCGGATGGTGTGCGGGAGCATTTGGACGCGGCCCGGCAGTTGTTTGATGAAGCTGCCAGGGCGAGGCATTCGGCGGCCGAGCAGTCCCGGCTTGCTGCCCGCGAGCTTGCCGCAAGCGGCTTGACCGTCCGGGATGTGGGTGCCGTTTTGGGTGTCTCGTTCCAGCGGGCCCATCAACTGATCAGCTGAGAGAACTAAAGGCTAAAGGGGCAGGATCTATGAGTCGTGAAGCGCCATACAGCGGCCCGTCAGGCACCAATGATTTCGATGGCCTTACGGCCGACGAGATGGCCGCGTCCCTGCACGGCTATCGCCTGTTGGGAGAGTGCTTTGAGGACTCCACTGACGAGGAGATGATGGGCCGTGGGTTCCTGCTGGATGATCCGCTCTTGCTTGTGCGTCAACGTGTTGAGGACCAGGCGCGAGTTCAGCGTGAGCTGGCCGCTGCCGTGCGCCTGGCCCGCTACAAGGACATGAATTGGTGGGATATAGGGGAAGCTTTGGGGGTGCCCGCTGCCGAGGCGCGGCAAACGTTCAGGGACGACTAAAGGCCGGCTGAAATCGTGTCCTGCCCCTCGACGCCCATGGGCACGGCACAAGCCCAATCGCTCCGCTGCTTTTCCCGCACACATGGGGACGACGGGACCCACCTGACCGGCTGCACATCATCGCCAGGTCACCGATAGCCGGCATGGAACCCCGGGCGGCCGGCGATCATGCACAGCCTCGTCCTCGATTGCGGGAGTTTCTGGGACAACATCCGAGACCATCAGGTTACGCGGCATTTCGCCGGAACCGAGTCACTAGGAATGTCCCACGAACGGTGTTCCAGTTCCATGGATGTGGGAGACCTAGTCAGAGGCGTGGAACAGCAAGGTTTCTCTAAGAGGCTGAACCCGTACGGGATTGTCCAGGCGTAGCCCCCGCCCTGGGAGCGATTCAATTGTTCCTTCGATGACCAGAACTTCGTGGCTCATGAACCATGCGTGGGATTGTTCGAGTTCATCGCCGCGCAGACGCACGGCTACCTCGCACGAGCGCCCGTTCCGCATGGTCTGGATGTACACGTCACCAAAAACCACAGCTTGATCATCACGTAACTGCACGATGGGACCGGTAATGGTTTCCGTTTTTCCCTTTTTAAGTGGGCGCATCAGATCTGATGCCAGTTTCAGTACTTCAGCGGCGCTAGCTGGAATTTCGACACGTTCAGGTAGGTGTTGCGGTTCATCGAGTCCTGGTGCCCAACGGAAAGACGCGTCAAAGGTTGAAACAGAATCTTCGGTCAGGAGTTGGTGCAGTGCAGTGATCATTTCCCTGCTTACTCCCGCTATGACCAAGTCGGGTATGACAGCGGGGCGGGGAGCGTGCGCGGGCTCAACTATCCGGTTCTGAATTGCGCTCAAGGCTTGGGCCATAGTTCGCGTCGCACGCCGCTCTTCAGGCTCGAAGGGACTGCGGACCTTGGGATCACGGGGTAGCAGGCTCCCAGTGTCGTCAGCTGTCCTTGAAATGGGGACCAACATCGGCAAGATATACGAGCCGTGAATCGTGTGGCCAAACCTGGCGTTTTCTACGATCCGTTCCCCTGGCTTTGAATAGTTGCCGCCAATGAGGGCCTTAGGGCCTCGTGAGGTCGTCGCGCTGGCTCGAAGTAAGGTTCTGGCAGTAGACATCAGGGAAAAGCCAGCTTCAACGGGGATGGAGCCGTGAATGAGGATGTCATCAGCGGCACGGAATTCTGTGACGTCAACGAACATGTTCAGCACTGCCGACTCCACCGTCGATGGAGAGGAACTACTCGCGGCAGCAATTCGCTCCATAACTCCTGCCCACGCAAAGTCCCCGGGCTTGATGTGGGTTGGTATTGCTACTATCGTCCCGGTTTTGGCCTCCCAGAGGCCTCCGGCCGGACCCTGAGTTTGTTCCTGCCAACCATTGAGATTCAGGTAGTCATGCAAGTCCTGGCCGACTGATGCAGTGGTGGTCATGGCGTAACCAGCCCGAAGTCCGCCAACATATCGTCGTGCCAAAGCTGCAGAGTTGCTGCTGTGAAACGATTTGCGCGATTCACGCGGATGCTTGAGCCCAAAGTTGCAGCATCAATGCGGGCCCAGTAGGCCGCTGCTTGGTGGAGGGTTTGATCGTCAGCGTCATGCTGTATCCACTCATCAGGTGAACTCGGCACGCGCACGACTAGAAAGTAGGCGGGTCCCCCTCGGTAGTTCGACCATTTGGAACGCCAAGCTGGTTTGATCGGCCAGGAGAGGTGTGGATCGGATGCGGTGAAGTCTGAAGACGTGCATTTGATTTGAACGGGCACGCTATTGATGACGTACTTCACCGCGCAATCCCAAGCGTTTACGTCTTCGTCGGCTGACGTCTCATCCAGTCCTACTCCGAACTGAGCACAGACATTTTTGAGGTAGGCGACGCCATACCGTCCCTTCCTACGGTTCAGGTCAAAGGTAGACGCTTCCACAGCGGCAAGACTCAAGAGGACCCCCATACAAACTTGTGATGCCTCAATGCTAGGCATGTGGGACGCACTCTACCTGCCCGAGGCAGCGCCACTGCTATAGCGGAGACAGGATGGCTTCAGCTTCGGGGCGAATGGCTTTTGCCTCGACGTTGCGGCGCCGCTTACCTAGAACGCGAAATCTTTGGGCAGCGGTTGCAGCAGGCTATGTTTCCTCGTTAAACGAAAGAGGGAGAAGGCGTCCCCGCCCTCTCCCTCCGCAGGCCGTGTCGCCTTCACTACCCCCCTCCCCGCCCATACGACGGAGCCGATAGCGGACGCATACCGATTCGCTGGAATACTCATTCGGTCTTGGCCTCGCTAAAACGCTCGTTTCCACTTCAACGCCGCGCACGTTACCCCCAGAGAGGGCCTGCGACGCCTCCGCTTCCAGAAGCATTCATTACATTAATAAAACCATAAGGCTTGACTAAAGTCAAATATAAGGAGTACAATGCCCTCCCTTACCTTTTCGACCCAGTTACACCTACCTTTATGAAGGAAACAGCAGTACCTTTTTGGCAATAGATAGGTACCCTTGGTGAAGGAGACTAGTGAGGACATGTGATCGCTGTGAACACTGTTGAGGAAACTTCGCAACCTTCGGTCGCGCCAGGGTTGCTACTCAGGAGTGCGGGCACCTTCTACTCAACTCCCGAGGGTATTTCGAATGCATCTTTGGACAAGGCAGAGGAAATTGAAAACTGGGCCGGACGACGGGTAAGTGCACCCGTCCGAAAGTGGTTCGTCCGGTCGCGGGCCGGCGAGGCCCCGAAGCTTTCTGTGCTGTATTCCGGGGCAGGCGGTGGAGGACGGTCCGGCTATGTAAGTATCAAGGTTCTTCTAAGTCTCCTGTGGAAGACGTCAAAGCCTCCCTTTCATACCGTTATGACCGCACCGGCCCTGGCTGAACTGCTTGACCTGCCAGACCCAAGAGGTAACGGCGCGCGAAGAGTTCGAGACGCGCTGAAGGCACTGGCGGCCGCCCAGCTCATCCGTTTGATGCCACGCCCTGGGACATCTCCTCTCATTCAACTGATGAATGAGACAGGGAATGGGGAGGAATACGACCTCCCATCCACGTCCTATGTCCGGTCACAGCGCACAAAACCGAACCAGGAGTCGGTTACACATCCCGACCTTTACTTCCAGTTGCCAGCAGAGCTGTGGACGGAGGGTTTCCTCCAAGCGCTCAAAGGTCCGGGCTTGGTGATGCTATTAATTTTGCTTGCAGAGCAGGCGAACAAGAACGAAGTCTGGTTTGCAGGCACTGAGTTCACTGACCGCTACCGAATATCGCCGTCCACCCGCACCAAAGGCACCAAGGAACTCGTAGAAATGGGCATGTTGACCCTAACGAGTGTTCCTTTGCCCGAAGCCCGTGGAGGCTCCACATTCGAGCAGCTGCGCCGCCGCTACGAATACCGTCTCAAAGGCGTGGTTAGCCACCTTCCCAATGGCGACTCCGCGTCAACTCCGACTATCGCAGGATGGCCAAAACCGGCGGCTAAAGACCCAGTGCCGCAAGCGCCTGAAAAGGCCAAGGAGACGAAGCGCAAACGTCGCAGACGGCCAAAGAAGGTGGTTTAGCCCGCTCGTTCCGTTCGTCCTCTGTTTTGGTCCTTGATAGACGCCCGTCCAAGGCCTAGCATGCGGGCCATGGAACCTGTTTGCGGAAGCTGCGGATCAGAAATGGAAAATGGATCAACGGTATGTCCTGACTGTGGAGCCACATCAGCGTCAGGAAGCCTTTTTCTCACTGGCGTGGGGAAGCTGGAGGTTACCGCTGAGGAAATCGGTTATCCAGAGCAGGAGTCCTGGCTAAGTAAGTGGGATGACGTAACACGGGACTACGAAGCCGCTGAAGAGACCCTCACCACCGAAGGTACTGACAACCGCGTCATCAGACATCGGCTCCTAAGATTTTTCGAGGACTGCTGGCACCTTGCTGAGTGGATAAAAAACGATACGGAAGTGCCCGCCGCAGTCGCGCAGAAAGTTGTGAAAGAGGCTTGGGCTGCGGAGCCAATGAAACTCTGCGAGGCTGTAGCAAACACCTCCAAACACCACACACGACGAGCGGACAAAGCAACGGCGCGGGTGATGGCAGTGAAGTTTCCGCAGGGCAGTGGCACTTGGGCGCCCACAGTGACAATCAAAATTTGGCAACCGGGAATAGCTGAACCCCAGGAGCACGACGGGCGCACTCTTGCTGCTGAATGTATGGCTTGGTGGCGGGGTTTCATCAAGCAGAATGGACTGCCGGTTCCATGGGACGAGAACTAGCGGGGACTACTTCTAGATGAGGCTGCCGGTAGCGTTGTATAAAGCGTGGGAGATGATTCCGGGAACGAGGCTCTTGGTGCGGATCGTCATAGTCGCGGCGGCCACTCCAAAGACCCCGGCTGACAGGACGTTGTAGACGCCCGTGGCGCTGTGCGCCAGGGCGAACAGCAGTACTGAGGTCAGGCAGGCCAGGACTAGTACTAAGACGTTCCTGGTCCGCGCGGTGATCTTGTGGCGTGCTACCGCAATATGCAGTACCCACATGCCGACGATGAGTGGGCCGCGGAACAGAATTTCTTCGGTCAGGGGAGCGGACAGAAGCCTACTGAGGAACACCATTGCCGTGCTGGCGTTGTCCGTGGGAGTTACTCGTGGATCGGGACCTCTGGGAATCCACCCCGAGGGGAGTTCTACCTTTGTCACCATGACGTAGTTCAGAGCTAGGAAGGTGGCAGCGACGACGATGCCAAGAAGGAGCATTCCCCGCCATTGTCTAGCTGTGTACAGCCGAAATCCGAGGTGCCTTAGCGTCCTGCGGACTTGCAGGATCACCCCGCGCCACGCCAGGTGCCGGTGCTGTCTTGCTGAGGCATCCGTGGATCGTACAGTGTTCAGCGCGAACAGGACCATGGGACCTGCTCGGAGTGCGATAACGACGTTGGCGATTTTAGGTGTGAACTCATTCTTGCTGTAGTCCATGCCTGGCAGTGACATAGCTGCAAGTGTTGCAATTTGGCCCAGGCTGCTTAGGCAGAGAATAAGAATGAGAAGACCGACAATGACGGATGAAGCATCAGTGATCCGGGCAATGGTCCGTCCGGCTTTGACGTTGCTCTTGGTCCTTACGGACACTTTCCCCCCAGGTTGGTCTCCACGGTTCTTGCGTTGTGCTGTGATGGCGATGGCAGCTCGTGCCAACTAATGGTCTGGCGTCCCCGCTTGAAAGATCCCGGCCCGTCACCGTGGGGGGCCGGCCCCGTATGGCGTGGTCCATGGGGAACTTGCCCGGTGGTGACCACCGGTGGGTGCAGGTTGTGCACAGACGCCGGTACCTGGTGGTGAGGTGCCCACTCTTGGTGAACCCGGTGTCTGTGTGCAACCGGTCAGGTGGGTCCCGTCGTCCACAGGGGTGCGGGAAAAGCCCGAAGGTTTTAGCTTTTGCCGTGCCGCTGTGGGCGAGGGGTCACTGATGCGTGGAGGCGACCCCGGCGGAAGCTTCGTTCTGGCTGGAAGTGGAATCTGTGCTGTTCGTTTGGCGTGAGGTTTTGGTGCCGCGCGGACGGCCGCCGGCTTTCTTTGTCGGGGCGTCGAGGCCGAACCCTTTGAGGTCTGTCTCGGTCCAGGTTGCGCGGAGGGCTGACTGGTAATCCTTTGCGTACTTCTGTTCGGCTGCTGCAAGCAGCTGTGCGGCTTCCTGCAGTTCGACGCCGCTGGCAGCAGCGTTCTTTACCGCAGCGACCTTGGCGTCCCGGGCAGCGTCGATTTTGGCAGCCGCTTTCGCGGCAATGTCGTTGATGTCCATACCCCGACTCTACCGACCACCGCCGACACGGGAGGGGAGGTTTTTCGGCGTGCCGCACCAGAGGTGCGAAAACCACCAAAGACAGCCGTGCGGAGCAAGCTATACATTTACACGGGTGTAAATGGCTTGTCGTCCTCGACACTGGCGGTCGAGTACGGCACACTGGTGAGTGTGGTCCCCGGTTCGGGGTCGCTTCGCTGGGCCTTTGAGGGGAGGAATTGGAATGTCAGATGAGGAGAGTTCTCACCGCACCAATTTGTTCCGCCGGCGTCGGGAGAACACCCCGGCGGGGTCGAAGAAGCGCCGCGACCTGTGGGTCACGGTGGAGGAGGAAGCGGCTCTGGTTGCCCGGGCTGAGCGGGAGAAGGTGACGGTCCCGAACCTGCTGCTTTCAGCAGCACTGTCGGCGCAGAATGATTCCCCGACTGAACGCCGTGCCGTCATGGCCGAACTGATGCAGCTGCATAACCTTTTGGCCCGTTCGTCGAACAACATCAACCAGATCGCCCGGCATGCAAACGCCACCGGAGAGATCCCGGCTGAGACCGGTGAAGCGTTGAAGCATCTGCGGTCCGTGGCCATGCGGATCGACCAGGCCATTGACGGGTTGATGTAGCCAATGATTCCGAACATCACCCGCGGCTCGCGCATGGGCGGGCTCATGGTTTACCTGGCCTCGACCGATGCCGATAAGACGAAGAACGCCCACACTGATCCGCACCTGGTGGCCGGGGATGCGGCGCTGATGGCGTGGTACGACAACGGCACCCTGGACCGTGAGGATGCGTTGGCTATCGCCAAGCATCTTGACCGGCCCCGCAAGGCCTACGACGTGTCTGTGCAGATTAAGAACTTCGAGTGGGACGCTGCGAAGAAGCAGCGTGTCCACGCCGGGTACAAGGACGCCAGTGTGTGGCACTGCTCGCTGAGCCTGCGGGCCGAAGAGGGCGCATTGACCGACCAGCAATGGGCCGATATTGCCAATGACTTCGTGGACTCCATGGGCTTCACTGAGGCCAGCGGAAAGGCGCGCTGCCGGTGGGCCGCGGTCAACCACGGGACGAGTGAGAATGGGAACCACCACATCCACCTGGCCGTGTCTCTGGTCCGTGAGGACGGAACCAAAGCCTCCACCCATGGGGACTACAAGAGGGCTCAGGAAACGTGCCGTGAGCTGGAGGTCAAGTACGGGCTGGAACAGCTCTCCACCATTCACGCGACCCGCGGTTATGACCAGGCGGAGAAGGCCACCGCCGTCCGGGACGAACGGGAAATGCACCGGTCCTCGCTGTCCCGGAAAGTCCGTGCCTGTGCCAGTTCCTCAGCGACCGAAGCCGAGTTCGTCCGCCGCTCCCGTGAGGCCGGGATGCTCCTGCGGCCCCGGTATGCGAAGAACACCACCGACGTCGTCGTTGGTTATTCCGTTGCTGAAAGGCCGGCACGCGGTGAGCGTCCGATCTGGTTCGGTGGTGGCACGCTCGCGTCCGATCTTAAACTCGGTGCCCTGCGTGAGGAATGGATGGACTCACCGCACCTGGCGACCGAGGCCGCAGCGGAGTGGAACGCCGCAGCACGGAACAAGCGCACCGTCTCCCGCACCGGTCCTGAGCATGCGACCCCGGGCCCGCAGGTCTGGGTGGAATACACCCGCAACGCCAGCGACCTGGCGGCTCAGCTGCGGAACATTCCGATGGATGATCACGCGACTTGGGCGAAAGCTGCCCGTGAGGTTTCCGGCGCGTTCGCTGCCTGGTCCCACCGGCTCGAGCCCACCCCCGGACCTCTGGCGGCGACCTCGGCGGAACTGGCCCGCACCGCGCAGTTGCGGAACCCCCGGCAGTACAGCAAGCCGGTGGCCCTGCCCTCCATCGCCGGCACCGCGATGTTGTTCATGGCCGCGTCGAGTAAGAACAAGACAGCTGCGCAGGCGGCGCTGATGGTGCAGCTGGCCAACATGGCTTTCGCTCTCTACGAGATGCACCGTCAGTCCGGTAGGAGCAGGGAAGCCGAACGGCTCCGCGCCGTGGTGGCGGATCAACTCAAGCCCTTCGCCGCGACGATGCCCAAGCCTGAACTTGTTGGTGCGCCGGCCCAGGCCGCCGCGACTGAAGCTGCACGGAACCCGGTCGAGCTGGGGCTACGCGGGATGGCCCCGATCCGGCCAGGGTCCGCCGTTCCGACGACACCGGAGCCGGCTAAAACACGAACCCACACGGGCCGCGATGCCGGCCCTGTCATTGACCGCTAACACCACATCTCGATGTAAAGGGGAACACCTTGAGTGAAGCAGATGGAATGGAAGATGTTGTTGAGGGCGGGCTGCGTCAATCGCTGCTGATCGCCTCCCGCATCGCTGAAACGATTGCCCGGCGCCGGCAAGAGAATCAGCGTCAGCTGGAACAGCAGGACACCGAGGCCGCACGTGAAGCCGTGACCAGGTTGGCCGGCGAACGCAGCGCAGCCCGGGCCGTCCTGTCACCCGTCCAGAAGGACGAATGGTGGGACAAGGCCCAGCCCGCCGACGTCGCCACGGTGTACGCCGTTGCTGAGGGGTGGAAAAACCACGACCCAATCGCGCTGGCAGCCGCTGAGAAGATCCGCACCGAAGTCCAGAACCGGTACGGTATCGAGACCCACGACCTCGGCGGGGACCCCGCCGCCCTGCAGGCCGGCGTGCAGGGAGCTGTGGCTGAGAAAGCCAAGCAGGACGCCCAGGCACAGGCCGAAGACGAAAAACGCAAGAGCGAAGCCGAGCACGAGAAATCCATGCAGCTTATTGCTGCTGCCCGTGCGGAAGAACTGCGCGCCCAGGCAATCAAGCTCGCCCCGCAAATGGAGCGTCACCAGGTGCCAGCCGAGTACCTGGCCAACCCCGAACTGGCCCAAGCCCTCGAACGATCTCAGAATGCGAAGACCCCTAAGGCGCTGGAAGCAGCTGACACCGCGATCAAGGAACGCATGTATCTGATTGGCAAGGACGGGATTAACGGGCCGGACATAGACCAGCTCCGGGCCGAGACCACCGCGAATATCAACGGTGCTGGCGAGAAGCACTTCGCTGATCCCGGCTTCGTCCAGGCTGCCAAGGAGATGCACGAAGCGAAGCTCCTGGCCGAGGGCGGCTTCACTGGAGACAAATGGTCTACGCAGGAACAACGGTACGAACGCGCTGAAAAGGAACTCTTCGCCCGGATCGAAGGAGTCGGCCGCGAAATCGAGAACCGCGTCACCGGCAACGACAGCGGCCGGCTTAAGGATCAAGGCCTGAAGGCTGAGACAACCTCCGCAGAAGACTATGGCTCAGCCGAACGGCAGGAAGCCTTCGCCGCTTCACTGGCAAGAACCGGCGCCAACGAGTCCCAGGTCCGTGGACGAGTTGCCGCAGAACGCAGCGAAGCCACTCACCCCAGTGGAGCTGTCACAGCGGGGAAGGGTGCCGCAAGGGCTAAGAAGACCCGGGCAGGGGCAGCAGTGAGTTCAGATCGGGCCAAGAGCGGACCCACCCGCTAGTGGGGCAGCTCGCCGAGCAAGGAGACCGATCCTGGTGGCACCCCCGTCTCAGACTTGAAGCTCAGTGCCCTCCGACATACCTTCAGAGCAGGGCCAGTCCATGAATCCGGTGATCCTTCTTGACGTGGACGGCGTGCTCAACCCACTAGCACGTCCCGACCGAGGAGGCGACCGCCCAACACTAAAGCTCTCGGATGCGAAAGCTACTCTCGTCCGGAGACTGGCCAGCTGCGGAAGGATCGCGTGGGTATCCACTTGGCCTGCGGATCTGACGAATGGATTAGAGGCGCAGCTGCAGTTGGAAGTTGATCCGTTGCGCGTGACACTGACGGTACGTGGCAGCGATGATGACGAACCGACACCTAAGCTTCGATCGGTGACTCGGTGGCTGGCCCGCATGGAAAGCTCAGGCGATGCTGACTGGGACTCGGTCGTGTGGATAGACGACGTCCTCGGCCCGGACGCCCGGGCATGGGCAGATGGCTATAGCAAGCCGGTATTGCTGGAGAAGCCGTTGTGGAATGAAGGCCTGACCGAGGCGCACGTCATCAAGGTGGAGATGTTCGGTGATAACGGCTCTGAACCGGAATGCAAAGTAGCAAATGAGATGAGGGGGCCGTCCAGCTCTATGTTGGGCGAGAGTAGACGCCGCACTTTGTAGATGGGCTGCAGGACGGGCGCCTTCATGGTCTAGCAGGAGTTGGCGTCCAGCAGGTACTTTTGCCACATGGAATGCGAGCATTGTGACTGCCGGAACAGAGACGTTTACTGTTCGAGCTTTTGCGGCTGTCAGTCTGGTGGCAGTCACCTTTGCTTCGATGAAAACGATAAGTATCTGGGCTGCTGGTCATATGCGGGGACTGTGGAAGAACTGCTTAGGATTGCGCGGCAGGTGGCTTACTCCATGCCTAAGGGTTCTCAGGTGCAGCCGGACGGCCTTGATGACGTGCAACGTCCTAGTGGGTGGCCCCTTGCTCTACCGCTGGATACTGCAAGCGGTGAGCGCGTGGCGGGGTGGGTCCTGGGCGAGGACGGCGCACTACATTTTTTGTGGGAACCGGGGTTTGAATCAGGTAGTTGGGCTGCGCAGTTGCGGTGGCAGATCCTTGAGAAGGAAAGCGCGCTGCCGGCAGTGCGCGCCGGTGAACCGCTAACGCCGGAGGCGGTTTCACGCGCCTTGGTGGGCTTGCTGCGCTGAGAAACCCTGTCGCCTGGTCGTGGCTCAAGTCTTTGCGAAGCTAGGTGGCCCCAATGATGCCGAGCCTGTCTGGGTCTGGTGAGAGTTCGGGCACTTGAAGGCGACCTTCGGCCTGAAGTTGCTTGGCGAGCGGGAGATGCTGGATTGACCATTTGATCCCGCGCAGGAGCTGCAGTCCGGTGGGGTCTGCATACGCCAGGTGGTGCATCATCCTTAGACCGCCCAGGTAACCCCAGTCTTTGGTCAGGCCTCCTGGATTGTTTGGATTTCGGAGACCGCGTTTGACCCGGATAGCGATCTCCGCCGCTGCTGGCAGGTCGACGTATTCGTGGAGGGCAGAGGCGATTTGGAGAAGGCCTTGGGTTTGCGACATTTGTACCGCCAATACCCTGGCCGCGTAGGTGCGCAGGGTCTTCGTATCCAGAAGACCTGCTTCGTATTCGGCTCGCAGGGCCAGGCCTTCTTCTGTGGCCACCGTGGATCCCAGGGTGAGCAATGCAAGGGGCTCAGGCTGTCTTGCAGCGTTTTCCCACCGAAGAACGTGTCCGCCGATCTCATGGGTAAGTAGCCTGTCCGCCTCCGCCGGAGAAAAGGTGGCGTCCGCTCTGATTCGCAGGCGCCGAAGCGGGCCGTTTACACTCATCCTTGCTGACATGTCGGCGCTGATTTGGACATCCCAGTGGTCCAGGTCGTAGTTTTTTAGGGCGGTTTCAAAACGCTTTGCAAGTTCCTGCGCGCCGGAGCATCCATGTGCAGTGACCGTGGCCGGAGCGTCATCAGCCAACACGGACACTGCGTAGGCGACAAGCTCCGAACCGGGGAGCCCGTCGAGGGAGACTGCCGCTGCTTGGTATTGGTCATCATCCCCTGAGGCGAGGGCGACGGCGCGCACGACGTGCGCCTCTATATGGTGACGAACGGGGGTCAGCAGAGCGTCGGGAAGGGTCTCTCTCGCGATTCCTTCCACCGAACGGACAGCGTCGACATAGCCTGTGAGGTCGATGTCCGGGTACTCAAAGTGATGAAGGTATTCGGAGTCGTTTTCCAGGACCGCCTTGGCAACTCTGTCTCGGTGGAGACTAGAGTCCCGGGGCTGGGTCCATGTAGCGGTCCTAAAAAGGCGGGAGGCGGCGCGCAGGGCTTCGATAATGTGGATTGTCATGCCGTGCCGTTCAGTTTGTCCCAGCGCTCACGGTAAACGCGCACATTCTGTGAACGCGAGGTTTCCTTTTCGGGTCCGTTCGGCCTTCCCTCGGTCATGGCGCCAAGGGCTGTTGCAGCCATGTCCAGAACCCGCAGTGTGTCATCGCGGCTGAGGGGACTGTTTTCGCCGTTTTCGTGGAGGGTCAGAGCGGCGCTGGAAATTGCGTTTAGGACATACAGATCGGAAGCTTCCTCGGGCGCCTTATGCCCGGTTCTGAGTTCTTTGACCAGCTTGGTTTCCAGTAGGTCTTTGAGTAGGGCGGAAGAAATAAGGAGAAGTTCCTGACGGACGCGTTGGTTTGAGGTCTCAGCTGCAAGCTTTGCCGCAGCACCAAGCACGATCTGGATGCTTAGCCGTACGACATTGTCATTTTTCCTGTCCTCTGCGACACGTCGTCGAGTCGGCACCACGACGTTTCGCCCGAAGCGGATGGCTGCTAGTCGTTCCTGTTCGCTCGGCGCCTGCAGCGCAACTCCCAAGTAGTTGTGAAGCAGTAGCGCCACCTGTGTCAGGCCCGGAGCAGGGTTATCTGCTCCGTGAAGTGTTTCCTTGGTAGCTTCGACGTCAATGTTCAGAAGTCGAAGGGCATTTTGCCAATCACTGTGTAACTCGGCGCGAAGCGCTTTGGCTTCCTTTTCCTGACTTCCGCCTCGGATTCCAAGGTCTCGGCTCCTGGCATTAATGGTCACAGATGAACCGATGAAGATATCGACCCACTCACCGACTGTCAGGCCTTCACTTTCCCTGAGAAATCGGAGCTTCCGGTAACTGGTAATGAATTCTCCCCAGTTAGCGTCAACAAACCCAGGATCCTTATCGCGTGCCGCCTCGATTCTGCTGCGTAGGCTCATATGGTGTGACCACGTAGACAGAGGGGCCTCAGCCCCCCACAGGGAGGCACTGAGCTCCGCGACTCGTTGCTCGTCATCCCTTATTTCCTGAAGCATCCGTGCACCCCTATCCCGAAACGCGGTAGCGCCTCGCAGTGCCCTGTGGAGGCATATAAGAGTGTGGATGATGGCTTTTTGGGATTTCTCCGGCAACGGGCTCAGCTCTGCACGCGAGGGGATCCTTGGGCGGATCCTGCGCCGGTGTTTCTCCAGCGTGACGTCGAGCGGTAGCCATTGACTCGTTTCGCCGCGGCTGTCTTCGCCGTAGGGGAGGATTTGCGGTGAGAGAAGCTGGATTTCGGTGAGGAAGCGCGACAGGGGCGTCAGACCCGAGAGATAGATGTCGACACTGCGTCGGCTCTGTTCCTGCACAGTCCATGTCAGACCACGGTCTGAGGACTGAGTGAGGTGACGACACCATCGGTCAACAAGCCCGTCGATAAGGTAGTCCCGGTTGGGGTCGTCGCTTCCAGCGGGAGATCCGTCTGTTTCGGCACCGATGGGTGCACTGTTTTTGTCTGGCCCGACGTTCTTATCGACGGATTCATCCCGAGTTTTTGTTAGGGCGGAGGGGGAGCTGAGTCCAGGACCGATAGAGGGCCGGACGTAGTCTCTGATGACGCCGTCCAGAATCCCTAGAGTTGTGGGTTCCCAGTAATCGTCGTTCCCCTCCGCTCCGAATTCGCAGGTGGCGCTTTCGGTGCTCAGAGTCAGGGAGACGCGAGGCTGCCACTGAGAGAGGGCGGCCCGCTGGGTCAGCCTCGCCTGTACCGCGGCGGTGAACAAAGCGGGCTGACTGCGGTATACCTCGGCCAACAGGGACGCCCAGATTCCGATGCGCACGTTGTCCGCGAGCAGTGTCCCGTCTTCGAGGGTTCCCAGAACGCGAAGAGTGTCCTTGAAGGTCTCTTCCAGCCCGGCGAACAGCCGGTCTGCGCCGGCGAGCAGGGCCGCTGCTTTGGTGTCTGGTTTGAATCGGTTAAGCGTGGCAGAAGGTACCTCGTCAACACCCTCGACCCGAACGGGTGGCGCAGCGCCGATGATCCCGGTGTCGGTGCTCGGTCCTGCCACAAGTGCCCGGTTGACCAGATACCACCCCTTCAGTGGCAGCGGTCCTACCTTCTGATTCTTTTTGACACTGAGCTTGGGCGCGCCGCGCCCGATGTCACCCACTGAAACCTTGTTGAAATCACTGACCCACACGGTTTCCGTCGGGTTTTCCGGTACATCCACGCCGAAAAGTACGGCGACGTGCCGGGCCAGTTTAATTCCGGTGATGTCATTACGGCGGACCGCAGGTGACGGCGGGGGAGGGGGCGCCACGCGCAGGAAGTCCACAGTGCTCACTAGTCTCTCGTCGGAAATATGCATCAACCCTATCTACTGGACATTACATGTGGCAATCCTATGAGTCTAGTATTTGTTACTAACAAATCCCTTCACTTAAGTGCACTGATAGCTGTACGCTGATGTCACCCAGCAGGCTTGTCGGAAAGAAGGCAAAAATGTTCTACGGCCTTACGCAACATCACCTCTCCGGGCTCCTCGCCACTGAGCGCCCGCACAGTGGAACGAGGGTGGCGGTATGAGCATCCCCCAGAAAACCGGTCAAATGTTCGGCCGTGCCATCCGCTGGTTGGGCGGCGGGGCACGTCAGGGAAGCGCCTTTACCCAGCCTGCTGCCACTACGTTGGCGGCAGACATTGGCCGGCAGCAGGCCAGCCGCTCGAATCAAACCGCTGCGCCAGCTCTTGGCGCTCTCCGTATCAGGGGAATCGCAACTGGTAAGAAGAGCGCCCACACGCCGGCCAAGCGTGCGATGGCGAGAATCGTTGCGACCGAGAAGCTCGCCAGCGGATACCAGCGCCATGTGCAGGAAACACAGGTTTTCCTCCGCCAGCCGCAGAACATTGCGCGGATGACCCAGGTTGCCCTGAAAGCCCGTTCCTCCACCTTGCTTGGGCATCTCAGCTCCTGGGTGCCGGGTTTCGCTGTGGCGGTCCTTGCGGCACTCCTTTTCTTAAATGATCCTTCGATGGTCTACGCTATCCTCCGCGAGGCCTTCGACGTCCCTACATCCGTCGGCTTCTTCGATATCTCCCACCCAGGCGTGCTTGTAGCTCTCGCCGGGGCAGGAATCGTCACCGGCGGTCTCCTGCTCTCCACAGTTGTCGGGGGCAAGGCGCTGGGCTGGCTGATTTTCGTCAACACCAGAGGCAGGCTGGACCCTCACGATGAAGAGCTGGTCCGAAGTGACCGCAAACTCAGCGTGGGGCGGCGCTTTGTCATCTTCGGGCTGATGGCGGTAGTAACCGGGGTTCTGATGTTCGTCTTGCACGCGTTCGCCCGGGCCCGGTTCACTGCCAACGCCTTCACCAACGGCGCGAACGCCGGCGATGTGATCGTGATACTCATAACGGGATTGCCGCTGCTCGTGTTCACCTTCGAGGCAATTTCCGCGGCGCCGGTCTTCGTTCACGCCCGCAAGGTCCAATCCTGGAACCGTGCCTTCGCCAGGAAGGAACGCCGCACCCTGAGACGTGAACACCGCCTGCTGCGCACCTGGCGGAGCGCCTACAACCGCGCCGAGGAGCGCGTCACTGTCGTCCTCGATGTCATCGGCGACACGGCGTTGCGCACTGACGCCGAGGTCATCGAAGCAGCCATCGCGACTGGCGAGCAGAACCTGATCACCCTGCTTGATCCGCACTCCGGGGCGAACCCGTCCGCCGGCCCGGAAGATCAGACGGGCAAGCAAAACGACAGGGGCCGCCTTACCAGCAGCTACCTGCCTTCTTTTGGAATCGTGTCCGAACGCGTAGAGCGGGTGTTCCGCCGGTGGGGTGAGCTGGATGCCCCCGGCACCGTGCAGCTGAACGCAGCGTGGGACGCCTTCAAGACAGGTGCCACCCCACCCAAGAGCAGGCAGCACGCAGCGGAATCTGACGCTGGCGGCCCCCACTTAATACGTGACGAAGGACCCTCCACCGACGAACAAGCAGCCTGAGAGGTACTAGGACATGAACTCGCACACAATAAAATTGATGGGCCCTATCCTGATTGTCGTTGCCACACTGACGGGCTGCTCTGCCAATGCGTCCGCGACGGCACCAGCGGCTCCAACCGGACGCAGTGAGCACGGACTCTGGACCACCACGGCGTCGGCCTCCCTGCGGCAAGACACGAAAGACGCCTGCCGGGACATCTGGGCAACCCCCGGCGACGAACTGTCTGGCAGGACGCACATCATCATCGTCGTCGACCGGACGGCAGGGATGGCCGACCAGCCCCTGCCGCCCTTGCTGGAGACTGACATCAGGGATGCCAGCAGCACGGGGGGAAAGCTCAGCGTTATCGGCGTGGAAGGGGCAGGAAGGGCCCCACTCATCCTGGTCAAGAACGCCGCCCTCAACACCCCAGGGCCCTTGGACCGACCCTCCGTGAAGGACGTCGCGGAGGCCATGCCGGCCTGCGTTGCCGCCGAGCTCCTAAGCCGGGATCCTGAAGCCGAAGGCAGCGACATCTATTCCGCACTTGCCATCGCAGCTGAACTCGCCACCGCCGACTCCAAGCTCTGGATCCTCAGTGACGGGCAGTTCAACGCCGGGCCGGCCGTCCTCACAGAAGACCTGCTGCGGCTCGAACCTGCCGCCGCGGCGTCCCGCATCAGCTCAACAGTCCCCCTGAACCTCAAAGGCCAGTGGCGGCAAGCCGGATTGGCCAACACCACAACATCTCTGGGACCCGCGGCACGCGAATGGATGCGGACCTTCACCTCGGCGCTCTGCGCAGAATGGAAAGCCAGCGGCTGCCAGGACATCGCTCTGACACCCGTCAATCCGATCCGATCCGGTTCCGGCGAGCTCCCGGCCGACGAACCCTTGCGCTACCCGGCCACCACGGTCGTGAGGACAACAGCAGGGTGCACGTTCACCATCCCCGAAGGCCTCACCTTCGCCAAGGACTCGCCCGTGCTGCGTGACGGCGCTGAAGGTGTCCTCCAAGTCCCCGTGGCTCTGGCCGCAGGGACCCCAGAGTCCGTTGTGAGGATCACGGCGCACACGGCCAGCGTCCCAGGCTCCCGCAGTGAAGACCTCGTGGGCTTCTCCCGCCTACGTGGCCAATCAGCCGCCAACGTTTTCCGGGCAGCCGGCATCCCCGAGGACAGGTTGGTCATCGAGGGCGTCGGGGACACGATGCCCCTAGCTGAGGACATCGACCCAGCAACAGGGGAGCAGATCGAAAGCCTGGCTGCCCTCGAACGTCGGGTCGACATCCTCGTCCAGGGGGCACAATGCTCCCCGTAACCAGCCTTCCCCGAAACAAGCGGAATCCGGGACGGCTTCAGGAACTCGCCCCTGTCCCCCCACCCTGGTCCAGATGGCTCCTGATTCCGCCGCTTGCCATCATCCTCGCCCTGGGCGCCCTGATATGGGAAACCCACCGACCACCATCAACGGTCGACGAGGTCCGTCTCGCCGGGCCACGCAGCCCGGCCGCCATCAGTCTGGTGCTGTTCCTGGACGAATCCGGAAGTTTTGAAGGCTACGACCAAGTCCGCAGACAAACCCTGGAGAGCATCATGACCTGGTCGCAGGAAAATCTTCGCCCCGACGACGCTCTGACGGTGATCTCCTTCGCAGGGTCGGCAGGGACAAAGGTGAAAACGACGACCATCGCCGACCTTGCCGCCGGACGGATCACGCCGGAAAGCCCAACCGTGGGAGGCGGCACGTCCGTCCAACCGGCCCTGGACCTCGCCGGTAAAACCACCCTGACCAACCGGACGCAAAGCCTTATCGTCCTCACGGACACAATCATCGACGACGCACACGAAGGACCGATCAGCGACGCCATGAAGAGCATGAATGCGTCCAGCATGTCTCTCATCATCCCTGACGGACTGAACGTGACACGCGAATGGGAAAAGGTCTTTCCCTACGAACTGGTCATCCATGCCCCTGCAGACTCCGCAGACCAAGGTGCCCTGGCAATCGCAAAGGCAGCAGCTCACGCCACCGGCCAATCACTGGAGAAAATCCGGTGACCCCCAGATCCGACACTCCCGCTCGCACCCGCGGCACTGCACACCCACAGCAAGAGGAGGCCAAGTCATGTCAGTAAAAAGAACGCTCGTCATTGGTACCACCGTCGTAGTCCTCGCGGTGGGGGCGAACGCCATGCTGGAACCACGAACGGCTGCGGAACGACGCGAACAGCATCAGCAACAACAAACCGGCGATCTCTCGGACTCCGTGGATAATTCAAACGAGCGGAAGCGCGATGAGGCCAATGACGCCGTGGACGCTGAAAACACCAGGAAACTGGATCCTGCCGAGCCACGCCATCCGGAAAAGCTCAAGCTTCGGCTGAGGTGGCCGTGATGTGGGGGACCCAGCCAGGGCCCGGCGACTGGGTCAAAGTCACGGACACGATACCCGTATCCATGACTGACCACCTTCTGGGTGCCGGCCTTCCCGCCGGCACCCGGGGCGTGGTCACGGGCAGAAATGGGAACAGGCTCAACGTCGAATTCGACACTGGTTTCGGGACGGCAAGCGCCATCGTCCCTGTGGCCAAATGCGCCCTCGTGAGAAAAGGAGGAGGAAAGGACGTCTTCATTCGGCGTGCGGGCACCGTGGCGACCATCCGGATAGCCCTCAGCCTGTTTCTTACCTGGCCCCTGCTCCAGTTCGCAGGCTTGTACTGGTGGGAAATGCGCTCCTTCGACGGAATTGTCGAAGCATTTACCCTGGCAGGCTTCGAGAGCCTAGGCGACTGGCTCCTGACGGCAATACATGATCCACTTCCGGCTCTCACCTACGCACTGTTCATCGCCGTGCTGTCCCGGTTCGCTTTCAAACGCTGACTCCTGTGAGGCAGGGAATCCATCTGCTGCGTGACCGATCCTTCTCTCATCCTTTCGGAAGACTCTCTGCAGTCGTTCCCGTTCGTCTGACGCTCCAATACTTTCTGGACGCGACAGCACACCTGACTTCGGGGAGCTAACCTGCGGCATGCAGGCTCCTGTCGCAGTTGTAGAACGGTCCTTGGGGGTTAGGAGGATGCGCATGTGAGGGTCTGTGTGGTCCCGCCATCAGATACTTATGCCTGCGGCACTCGTCCCGGCACTACTTTCGTGGCGTCTTTGAAAGACTGAGGAACCCGTTACACCAGCCGCAGTTGCGGTCGACGGTCGCTTTGACCCAACAACATGCGCACCCGCGCGGGCTTGCACGAAAGCTCTTGAGATAAGGCGGTGAGCGAAAGACCGTTCGCCTGTGCAACTTCGAATGCTTTTGGGAGCAGTGCCGGTATCTCACCCGGGTACCCGTCAACCGACTCGAGGTTGAACAAACTTACTTTTCTCAGCTGATTCAATCTTTGGAAAGCCCGTCTATAGGCTGCCTCTGAGACTGTCCCCAGCTCATGGCAACGATATATAAGGGACTCAATCGAGACTCCCCACTCCTTGCTGAGCCGATTCAAGGCATGAAGGTCTAGCCGGTTCGGCAATAGTGGGGTTATGGACTCTGCAGGCGTCAGGAGTTCAGCTGCGAACTGGTCAGCCTCCTTCTCAATCTGCGGATCGCCTGGAGCGGTGTCAGGGTGCATGATTAGGTGCCCCAGCTCGTGAGCTGCAGTGAACCTGTGCCGGTTTACATCCTGGGCTCTGTCAGGTGTCATCACCACGACCGGACGCGGCAACCGCGACGTGGAAAAGGCATCTACCGTTGGTGTCGCGGAGCCTGCGAAGGGGGCAAGGGCTACCACAATGCCGTGTTGTTCCATTAACCTGACCATGCGCGGAATCTTGCCCAGTCCCAAGTTCCACTCGGCTCGAAGCATTCGCGCAGCATAGGCAGGTTCATCGGATTTAACCCGGGGAGTGACTTCGCCGGCGCTAAATCCGGGCAAGCGAACTGGTGGCAGCTGTACGCGTTTTTCCAGCGCGTAGGTCAATTCCCAAACTTGTTCAGTGAATGCGATGGCTTTGGCCCGCTGATGAGCGGGGGTCCGACGGAGGCTGCGGAAATGGGCGTCGGATTCGCTCAGTCGAGCGTAGGGGCGCCCGGCAGCGAAGAACGGAATTGGAACGTCTAGGGCGTCGCACAGCTTTTGTACGTGGTCTGGACGCGGCAAGTTGGTGCCGGCTTCCCAATTACCGAGGGCTACGGCCGAGACGCCAATTTCCTTTGCTACTGCACTCTTCGTCAGGCCAGCCAGGCGTCGGGCTTGTACCAACCTTCCTGGATCAAATGCTGCCGCGATTTCGACAGCACTTTGCGTGCCAGACGAAGCGCCGTGGCCGATCACACTGAGGTGCGACATCATTGGTTTTCCTCAACCCCTGTCGATTTCGGTTCCCGTTCTGGTTCGCTGGTAGGCGCTTCAGAACTGGGGGACCGCGGAGTCAGATCGAAGTCATCATCGTCCTCGCCCGAATCGAACCGATTCGCGACATCGGTGTGGGGCGTGGCCTCGACTGCGCGTAGCGGGATATCCCGCACAAGATTGAGGTCACGGCTCTCGATCAAGGATTCCCAGTGCGTCCAGTGAATTTGGCCTGTACTTTCGTCTTCCAGTTCAAGGTCTCCCCAGCCGATTCCCCACACGCCAACGGTGGGGTTACTCGCATATCCCACGACGACGATGCGGCCGAACTTCCTGAGCTGCTTGTCAATTTCTTCGAGTTCTTCGAGATTGTCGGCCAGCGTTGCATCGTCTTCAAAGGCGTGCTCAATGGTGAGCTGCCGGGGCGTGGCCGAGGAATTAAGGCCCAGCAGAGACTTGCGGAGGTCCGAAACCGGTGACGGGAGACGGCTGTCCTCACGCTTTTCCTTAGGATCGGTCGTGTAACGAAGCGGGAGAATGGCAACGTTCGTTTCTGGGACCACGGCCAGCTCAAACCGCATCCCTTGCGGCCTTCGGGTTGTTACCCCAGTTATGTCACGGACGTGCTCAACTAACAGCTCATACTGCTTGACCTTCAGAGTGTGGCCATACGTATCGTTCGACGTCATTTCCGCAGAAATATGGGCAGTGAGGGCGGCCTTATGAGCGGCACGCAAGGCACCTGGGACGATAGTAGCCAAGTCTGCTGCCGCGTCGCCGAACGCTGTCTGAGCCCACTTGCTCGCTTGCAAATCATCCATCTCGATCAACGCCCCAATTCATTTAAGCCCCACGACAGCATCTGTGAGCTTTACTTTAGCGCAATAATGAGACAAGTGGATAATCTCTTCAATCTGCGATGTTGAAAACTTGCTGAGAGCAGCGTTCAGGCGCGCATTGATCCCCGTCCGAGACGGCAAATGTCCACCCTGGAACAACGCTCCGACCGGCCAAAAGGGACGATTGGCGCGTAGAAGGCATTGGCCGACGAATTTAGAATCGCGTCACCGGAACGGCAGCGGACGACTCAAAGACGAAACAACCTTTGCGGAAGACCCTGGCTAAGCGGAACGCCAGGAGGCATTCCTGCTTCACTAGCAGGAACCCTCGCCGACGAGCGGTGCCCAGGAAGCCTCACGCAAGTATCCATGGATGCGGGTTTTTTACTTTCCACTTAGTAGCGTCAGGGGATGACCTTCGAGACCATGGCGATCCCTCTAACATCACCCACAGCTACCCCTGGCGTACATATGAACGGTACTGGCTTCTTGGCGAAGATCAGCGGCCAGACCTACCTCGCGACGGTTGCTCACATTGCTACCGGGAAGGAGGAAATATTGGACAACTGGTCGCTTTGGTCCAGTGACGTGATCTTCTGGGATGCTCAGGGAAATCAGGCAGGACAGCTACCCCTTTTCAAGGTGCAGGAAGATGGCCTCAGGCTTCCAGAGTTCAAATTTGTTCGTACTCGCGACATTGCCAACGTACTCGTTGACGCAATCCTCTTGCCGATTCCCGAAGATCACCCTTTGATTGGCCTGAAGAAGATCTTTCAGATCACCGACTCTCCGGCTGATTGTCACGTCGACCAAATGGTCACTGTAATCGGCTATCTGAAGGATCCGTCGTGGCCTACCCTGGAGGCCGGAAAGCATAGGGTTTCCGGTGCTGATGTTCCTGTTTTCAGCATCTCCCCGGCGGCTGTAAAGGGCTATTCTGGGGGTCCTGTGATTACAGCATCCGGGAATCTGGTGGGCATGCTGTACGGCGCTGGGAACGACTTAACGCCGGGTGAAGATGACGGTCTAGTAGTTGCCGTGGAGGTACTAAACGTCATAGCAGCAACAACTGACGGACGACTTTGACCTGATTGGTGTTGCTCCCGAGTCGGGAAAATTTAGCGATAACCCCTTACGGAGTTCTATCGAGTCTGCGTCCGGGCGTCTCTGAACCAGCCCTGCGGGGCTTTTTTTGGGTCGAGGTGTTCGGGTTCACGGTGTTCCTTCATGTCGCAGTTGTAGAACGGTCCTTGAGGGTCCAGTAGGACGCGCATGTGGTGGTCTGCGTGGTCGCGCCACCAGGTGCTCATCCCGGTTGCAGGGTCGAGCCGGAGGTGTTCCCAGGACCGCCAGAGTGCGGCGACCCGTGAGACGGCTTCGGGGTGGAAGTACCACTCGATGCACCACTTCGCGGATTTCCCGGTGACGCTGCGGACGTAGGTGGGGAGCAGCTGCTCGTGAAGGAATTCTTCGGCAGTGCCGTAGACGAGTTCAGGTTCCTTTTCAGCTGGTTTGGTCTCGGCAGGGGCGGGAGTGTCCGTGTCGTACAGATCAAAGTCATTGGCCATTGGTGCGCCGGCCTCCTAGTTTTTAACCCACGGATTGGGTCCAGCTGCAGCCGGCACC
Organism: Arthrobacter sp. G.S.26; assembly: GCF_050847375.1. Classification (NCBI taxonomy): domain Bacteria; kingdom Bacillati; phylum Actinomycetota; class Actinomycetes; order Micrococcales; family Micrococcaceae; genus Arthrobacter; species Arthrobacter sp. G.S.26. Next base: position 56,633 of record NZ_CP193754.1, read on the forward strand.
TGAGTGGCCGGCTCTTCCGGGCGGGGACTGTATTTCTTGATGGATGCTTCGACGGCGTCTTTGTGGTTGCCGGTGTACCAGGGCATGGTGCGGACCAGGGTGGCGGGTGCGCCTGAGGCGAGGACGACGGCGCGGCCGCGGTCCAGCTCGGCGAGGTTGGAGACGTCGAAGATTCGTTCCTTCCCTTCCTGGCGGGAGCGGGAGGACCCGGACTTTCCGGAGGAGACGGAAACGTTGGTGTAGCTGTAGTCCCCGACAAGGTCCGAGAGGGCGCGGAGGAAGCCGTCTTCGGCCACTCCCCCGCCGTAGACCTTCACGTTCGCGGCCGACCAGATTTTCCGCATGTTCGCCTCCCCCCAAAGTTCGACACCCTGAGACCAGGACTGCAGGATCCCCATGACGATCAGGCCTTTGGAGCCGTAGTGGCTGAACTGGTCCGGCAGGCCGGCCCAGCGAACGACGTTCGCCAACTCGTCCAAAGCGAACAGGGCGGGTTTGGGCAGTCGGCCGCCGCTGCGTTCGGCGCGCTCCTCCATCGCTTCGGCGATGGCCACCGTCAGAGCGGTGGTCAGCGGAGCTGCGGAGCCGGCGCCTTCCTTCGAGAGGATGTAGATCGTCTCCTGGGAGGCGGCGAATTCGTGCGGGTTGAACTGCCGGCGGGCATCGGTGGCCACCGTCGCCCCACCGGTGGGTGCGACCCAGCGCAGCGTGTTCCGGGATTTGAGGCACTGGATCATTTTCTCGGCCGTGCCGAAGATACCGTCCCGCTGCTTATCTGCCAGCTCCAGCGTGGACTCCAGCCCCTTGTACATGAGTTCGTAGTCGTGGGCTTTGAGGATATTGATCGGTTCGCGGTTAACCTGTTCCGTCACCCACAAATACACCTGGGTGATGGGCAGCTCTCCGAGCGCGGCCGCGAGGAAGTAGGAGGAGAGGATGTCCTCGGCTTTCGGGTCGAAGTACGCATCCGGTTTGGATCCGGGGGTCCGGGAGCCGGTGGAGAAGTGCTGGGTGAGTTTGTAGGCCTTCTCTTCGTCGGTGACGTAGGAGAGCGGGTTCCACCACCAGTGGGGTTCTTCCTGGGCGATCTTCTGCGGATCGAACACCCACACCGGGGCGATGGTTTCCCGGACGCCGCGGGTGCCGTCCACGACGTCGCGCTTGTTCGAGGTCGAGACAACGGCACCTGGTGCGTCCAGGATCGCCGGCATCACCCTCGAGGTGGACTTACCGGTCCGGGGTCCCCAGATGTCCAGGGACAGGTCTTCCCAGGACTGGATGAACTTCTGCCCGGTGGCCACGACCCGGCCCACGACAATACCCGGCGTGCCGGTAACGCCGAGGCGGTCAGCGGTGGCCTGGGCACCCTTTTCCGAGAACGCGTTCAGGGCCTTGCCGCGGCCGAGGTAGCGGGCGGCTTTATCGACCCGGGCGCGCTTGGACGCGCCCTTCCGCCAGGCCAGCAGCACCACGACAGCCAGGGCAAGGATCAGCCCGGCCATGACGGCTGCGACGATGGTGGCCTGGACAGGCCAGATGACCTTGCCCTTGATGAGGCCGGCGACCAGGTCCACCGGGTGCGCCGGCGGCGCAGGCTCACCCGCCAGCCAGGCCCCCAGGTGCAGGGAAGCGTAAGTGCCGCCGCCGAACACAACGATCGCACCGACGGCCAGCCAGACGAGGATCGCGTCCCCGAGGCCCATGCCTTTCCGGTTCGGTGCGCTCATGAGATGCCTCCCTGGGTGGGTACTGCCGGGGGAACCGGATCAAGAACAGGTTCAGGTTTTTCGTGCCATTTGCCGTCGGTGTCGTTCACACCGTCCGGTCCCTTTTCCAGGGAGGTCAGTCCGACCCGGACGGGGATCCCGGGACGGCCGCCGACTTTGATGAGGAACTTCCCCCGGCCAGGGGGTTCGACGTCCACCCCGCGGGAGTCCCACGCGGGCGGGTCCTGCCAGGAGATGAGCTTCTGCTGTTCCTGCCGGGACAAGGGTATGGCGGAGGTCAGCAGCGGCATTTCCGAGGCGGGCAGTCCGCCGCAGATGACCATGCCGGAGCGTTCAACGAAGCCGCGGGCTTTCATCCGGTCCTCTTCGGCCGGGAGGGCGAGCAGGTCGGACATGGTGTGGGAGATCATGATCTGCCCGACACCGACCGAACGGTTGAGCCGGGTGAGGGCGTCGACCCGGTCCACCATGCCTTTACCGGCCCGCAGTGCCCGCCAGAGTTCGTCCAGGACGACGAAGTAGTTCCGGCGTGGTTCCAGGGCGGCGTCGGCGAGGGCATTGGCGACGTTGATGGTACCGAACCCGTAGGACCAGCACGCGAGGAGCACCGCGGCCTGCAGGTCCGTTTCGGTTTCATCAATGTTGGAGACGTCGAAGACGACGGCGCGGTCCCGTTTCATGGGTTCGGTGGTGTGGCGGGAGAAGATTTCCCCGAGCTTCCCACCCCCGGTGAGTCCCAGGAGGGTGGCTTCGAGGGCGCGGGTTTCCTGCTGGTAGATCGTCAGGTCTCCGCGGTCGAGGGCGACCTGGCGGAGTTCGTCCGGGGCCGAGACGATCACGTCCAGGAGGTCTTTGAGGACCGGGACGCCGGTGAAGCGGTCATCGAGGACGCGCAGGGCCCGGTCCAGGATGGTTTGTTCCTGGTCGGTGGGCGGGTTGTTCCGGCTGATCGTGATGAGGGAGACGACCATGGTCAGGCGCCGGCCGTGCGCGTCGGCCCGGACCCGGGCTGCGTCTTCGTGGTGGCCGCTGTCTTCGAGGAGTTGGGCGGCTTCGACGGCCTGGCCGGGGTCAAGGATGTTCAGGTACCCGACGCCGCGGCCGAGGCGGATGACCTGCCCGCCGAGGGCGCGGACGGCTTTGACGTGTTCACCTTTCAGGTCCCCCAGTATCAGGGGGTGCACGCCTTGGCCGGAGAGACCGATGAACATGCGCCGGACCACGGTCGATTTTCCGAGGCCGGGTTTGCCGAGGATGAACGCGGACGGGTTCGAAATCAGGCGGGCGCGCTGGAACCAGCTGATCGGGTCACAGCAGACCGTGGCCTGGGTTTCCTCATGCCTGCCCAACGGCACACCGATCATGGGCGAGGACGCCCCGGCGGAGAACGGCCACAGCCCGCAGACCTGGACCGTGGTGCCCCGGTATTCCTTCACCGAGGGCACGAGCGCGGCCATCCCACCGCCCCGGCCGGTCCAGCCACGGGAACCGGGACCGGCGACCTTGGCCGGCTTCGCCGTGTCTGGCCGGTCCTTGGTCCCGGGTGCCGGTGTGGCGGGGGACTTTTTGGTGGTGCGGGGGAAGAGTTTCATGCGGGCCATTTACAGGGCGTCCTTAATTTCGGTGGGCACCATGGAGTGTTTGGGCAGCACCAGCCCCAGGGGCAGGGACGCGGCGAACGCGGTGTCCTGGGACCCGTAGGCGCGGCGGAGCAGGACCCGGGCGGTCCCGGAGGTCTGTTCCACGGCGGCCACGGCGTCATCGAGGCGTGCACGGTCGGTGACCGTGGCGGTGACGACCATGCCGAAGTTCACCAGCCCGGCGCCTTTGGCTTCTTCCTGCGCTGTCTGAACCGCGGAGCGGGCATCAACCAGGGCACGGGCCGAGGGCCGGGTGCCGGAGGTGATGCGGACGTTCGCGTTGTTCTGGTCCCGTTCAACAACGGCAGCGGCCCGGGCCGAGTCCATCGGGCGGTAGAGCAGGGAGATACGTTTGCGGTCAATGTCCCCGTGCGGGGCGAGGAGCCGGGACAGGACCGAGGAGTTCACCGATCCCCGCGGGGCGCCGGTCATCGTCCACGACGCGGAGAACGCGGAATCGTGCCGGTACTCGTCCCACGTGGCCTGGGTGGCGGTGGGGCCGACTTCGCCCCAGGTCAGGGACACCGGGGAGCCGGCCGCGTGGGCCTCATCAATGATCAGGGCAGCCGGCGGGTCATAGGCGACGCGGACGACTTCGCAGAGTTCCTGGGCCGGCATGGGCCGGGCGATCCCGGCCCCGGTGGCCTGCAGCCGTGCCGAGAGACCAGGGATGCGGGAGGCAAGGTCCCGGGCGACTTCTTCGGGTGTGCGTTTCTTCGCACCCGAGCGGATCGCGGAGCTGAACGTCAGCGACACCCAAGCCCGGACCGTCGCGGAGCCTTCCGGGTAAGTGGTGACCACTTCGGCGAGCACTTCCTTGGCAAATTCCGGGGCGTCGGGGTCGATGTTCATCAGCACTTCGTTCCGGAGCCGGTACCCAGAGTCCGGCGCGGTCTCGACGGTCACGGCAGCGGCGTCGAGGCCTGCTTCGTCGGCGAGGCCGGCGAGCCAGCCGCCCCAGTTCGCCACCCACGCATCGACCTGTTCGGGATCGACCAGGGAGGCCCCGTCGGGTTCGGTGGAGAAGATCACCGTGAAGTGGCTGGTGGACGGGACGTGGAGCATCGCAAAGGGGCGTTTGTAGGAGTCGGTGAACTCATACAGGGTGGACTTCGCTGCCAGGCCCGGGAGCTGGTACATGCCCCACTCGGTCACACCGAGCGGCCCGGAACGGTACAGGTTCGTGCCAGCGGACTTCGAAACCCGGAACGCCAAGCGGGTTCCGGCCCGGTCCACGATGGACTGGCCGTGCTTGTCCTTGACCGTCAGCAACAACGCCGCACCGGCGGCGACGGCCAGGACACCCAGGCCGGGGAACAGGCCCCAGATCGCGAAGCTGATGATGCCCAGCAGCAACCCGACCATGACAATGCCGGTCCCGATCGCCCCGAGGTTCCCCAACCCTGCCGAACGCGGCACACGCCAGTTCCCGTAGGACGGTTCTTTGTAATCGGTGCTAATTGCTGCCACTGGGGCCCTCCGTTGTTTCTGATTGGCCGGTTGAATCCTGCGCGGTCTTTCCTATTGCCTGTGTTGTCTTTGACGCCACCCGGACACCGGTGGAGACGGCCATCCCTGCCGGGCCGCCAGCAGTCCCGGCAGCCGCGCCCGAACCAGCACCCGACGCTCCTGCAGCTGCGGGGGCGCCTGCCGCGGCGCCGGCCATTCCTGCCTTGCCGGCTGTCGCGGTTCCCGCTGCACCGCCCGGGCCGGTAGCGCCGGGAACCGGCGCCCCTCCCCCGCCGCGTGGGCCGGTCGATCCGGCGCTGCCCTTCGGGGAACCACCGCCGGGTCCTGCCGTTGTGGAGGTGCTGGACGTGTTGGAGGAGCTGGCCGGGGTAGGGGAGGCGTTACCGCGGCCGCTGCCGCCGCGCCCCATGGAGACAGCGCCGGTGGCCATGGCCCCGACAGCTGCCCCGGCCCCTGCTCCACCGCCGGAAGCGACAGCCCCGACCATGGGGGTCACGAACCGCATCAGCGCCGGTAAAGCGAAGAGTGCCACGATCATGAGGGTGAACCCGGTAATCGAGCCGATGAGTGCATCCTTGCCCTGGGTGTTGCCCATCAGCAGGAACGCCACCGAATACACGATCGCGGCCGCGGGCTTGTAGAGGATGAAGGCGATGGTCCAGCCGACCGCTTTCTGGAACCACTGCCGGCCCATCTCCGTGTTCGTGAACGCCGCCGTCGTGGGAAGGATCCCGGCAAGGATCACCAGCATTCCGCTGCGGACCACCATCAACACGATCTGCACCAACGAGGCGATCAAACCAACCAGGCCCAGGACGATCAGGACGAAAACGCCGATCCCGGTCTGGTTCGTCATGACCAGAACATTCATCGCCTCGGCAAAGCCTTTGCCGTCCGTCGAGCGGTTAATGATCGCCGCCGAGAACGCATCCGCAGCGATCACCAAGATGGAGATCACCCCCAACCCGATCCCCGACACCAGAGTCAGTGTCATCAAAGACCGCAGCAGATCCTTCAGCGGCGCTCCGCGCTGCTCCCAAATCATCCTGATCCCGCCCACAATGACCGCCAGCACAGCCAACGCCAGCGTCCACGGAACCAGCTCACTGTTCACCATCGAGACGACCGGGCTCGCCGTCGTCCCGTCCGCACTGGCAAGATTCACCGTCGGCATATCGACCCAGAACGTCGAGAGAGTCGTCACCATCTGACTCATGCCCTCCAGGATGGCCTTCGCCATGTTGCCCATGGCATCGTCGGCTAACCCGGACAGCCAATCGCCCGCGGGGTTCCATGAGGGTTTCACGCGCCGCTCCACGGAATCACACCGGAGAGGTCACGAACCTGCCGGGGCTGCTCCAGCGGGGCGCCGCTGTCAGCTACTACCCCTTTCCAATCCCCGTCCTGCCACAGAAGGGTGGTCCGGACGGACGCGAGAGCGCCATTGTCTGCCTTGAAGGCCAGTTCAACGACTGCTTGGTCTGCAGTGTATGAAACGTTGAACCCGGCAATCTGAATCTTGGTTGCCGTTGAAGGGGCCTGGGTTTGTGGGGCTTTCATACCGGCTTCTCGGCCCGGTCCTTTTGCCGCCAATTTATCGGCAATAGCCCGTTCTTTCGATGGATCACTGCCCAGCGCCCAAAGGTTTACCGCTGCATACAGCGCCCCAGCAGGGGAATGCGCGAAGCAGGAACGGATCCCTTGGGCATCCACCTTCCCGGGACCAATTTTTGGGTCAGTGGGTGCAGCCATAGTTCCTACAAGTTCCCACTTCGTTTCCGGTGCAGATCCCAAGGCTGTAGCGGCTGTATCTGGGAGTCCGCAGATGCTTTTGCCTGCGGCGGCCGCGGTGGGTGTGGCCGCCGCGGCCGAGGTGCTGGTCTGGGCTGGTTGTGGGGTTCCTTCTTCGCTGCCGTCGGGGATGACGAGGAAGATGACGATGGTTGCGGCGATGAGGGCGACCACCAGTGCTGCCGCGATGATGTACCCCGGTTTGGTGAAGGGGTTGGTCTCGTTGGTGCTCTCTGTTGATTGGCTCATGGCTGAACCTTCCCGTTGGTGGTGGTGTGGTTTAGACGAAGGCGCGGACGATGCCGGCGGCGCCGGTGATGATGATGCAGCCGAGCAGGACCCAGCCGAGTTTGCCGATGGCTTGTGCGCCTTCGCCGCGCTGGAGCTGGATGACCATGCCGATGCCGACGATGATGATGCCCAGAACTCCCAGGACCAGGCCGATGCCGGAGGCCCAGTTCAGGACGGTGAGCAGGCCGCGTGCTTCGGGGGGAACGACGGGGGTCGGGTTGGGGATCACGGACGCGGCGATGGCTACGAAGTTGTTCATGGTGAGAGACCTTTCAGTGGGTGGTGCTGGGTGTGGTGGCCAGGGCGGCCAGATCGGTGATGAAGCGTTGGTATTCACGGGCGGCCGGCGGTGTGGCCGTATCGGCGTGCCGCCAGGACTCGACCCAGGGCAGGGTCCAGAGACGGGGCGCTCCCCCGCCAATGATCGCGGCGAAGTCCCGCAAGGGTTTGGGTGTTTTGCCCGGGGCGTCGGCCAGGACGGCGAGGCCGAGCAGCTCCACGTCAGGGGCCGCACCTGAGGCCCATTGGGTGAGCGCTGCCTGGGCGGAGGTCAGCCCGCGCATATCTGCCCGGCAGACCAGCAGCACCTTCGGTGCCGGGCCCTTGTCGGTAACGGGCCAGTGATGGCCGGTGGCCCGGGCGCCGTCCAGCAGGTCAGCTACCCGGGATTCCCCGGCCCCGCCGTGGGTCCCGAGGACCCACAGCGCTGCGGTGCCGGCCATGGTGGCCTGGCCCAGCCGGTCAGCGGTGTCGGGTTCAACCATGCCCCGCAGCGGGCCACTGATCACCGGAGCCGGCGGCGCGTCCACGGCCAGAGTGTCTTCAATGGGGTCGGTCCCGGTGACGGGTTTGGTGATCCAGGGGTTCAGGGACAGTGACAACGTTCCTCCTTTCGAAACGTGGGTGGGTTGAGGGGGTTAGAAGCCGTTGGCGACCGCGGCCGCGGCTGCCAGCCACGCCCGCTGGGTGTCGGGCTGGAGGGCTTCATAGCGGATGGGGCCGTTGACCAGTGCGGGGTCGTAAGGGATCCGCACGACGGCCCGGACGAATGGTTCGAACCCGTCAGCGATTCTTTGGGCTTCGGCTTTGGCGCGTTTGAGGGCGTCGCCGCTCATGCTGCGTTTGGCGTCGGTGGATTCGGAGACGATCACCACGGCATTGCGGGCCAGTTCGGCGTCGTGGCCACCACGGGATTCGAGGGTCTGCAGGGTCAGCCGTGCAGCCTCGGCGCGGTCCTCGATCGCGGTGACAGGGACGACGAGCTGGTTGGTGTGGTCGATCATCCGTCGCCAGTTCGCTGCCCGGGCGGTGTTACCGGAGTCCATGACCACGAGCCGGTAGTAGCGGGTGAGGACCTGGTGGGCGATGTCCACTTCCTCAGCGGTGACTTCGTGGTCGCCTTCTTCGTTCTCATCCGAACGCAGCACATCGAATTTGTCAGCCGTTTGGTGGTGGACGAACTTGGCGATTTCGGCCGCGTTCGTGGACGGGGAAAGCAGGTCGGTGGAGGAATCGATCAGGTCCAGGACGCTGCGGTCATGGGCGCCTTTCTCGGTCCTCCAGCCCAGGGTTCCCTGGGACTCGTTGTTGTCCCAGGCGACGGTGGCCGCGCCGCTGTAGCGGGCAAGGATCGCCGAGAGCATCACCACGGTCGGGGTCTTGTTCGCCCCGCCTTTACGGTTGACCACCGCGATGGTCCGCGGGCCGGGCCAGTGCTGGCTGACCGTGCGGATATCTTCACGCTCGGCGAGTTCTTCCGGGGAAGGATCCATCCGGAAACCCAACCGGGTCAGGGAACCGCGCCAGCCCTGCGTGGCAGGCTCCAGGACCGGGGCGCTGACCAGGAACGAGGTGTCCTTCAAACTCCGGCGCGTCGCCGGAACCTCCGCAACCGCCTGAGCCTCCGCAACGACAGGGGCGGTATCGACGGTGACGGTAGCCGGCACCTGAACTGCTGTTGCGCGGCGCGGGTTCGCCGGCTGACTGACGGTCGGCTGGACCGCTACCGGGGCCTGGGCCGGGGTGGGTGTGCCGGTGGGGACGGTCTCGATGACGGCGGGTGCGACCGTTTCGGGGGTGGTGGTGGGTGCTTCTGCCCGGCGGCGGGTGGGTTTGGTGTCGTAGGAGACGGATTCGACCCGGTTGTCCGGGTGAACGATGAGTTCCCCGTAGCCTTCGGGGTCTTCGATGCTGACCCGCACGGCTCGCTGAAGCGTCTTCGCCTCCGTGAGGACCAGTGCGAGGGCGTTATCGCGCAGCTCCTGCAGGGACGAACCTTCCGGGACGACGCGGGAGTTCCCGGCGACGATCACTTCAGCTGTGCCGTTGGCGCTGATGATGGCCTTGATGTTGGGGAAGGCCAGAACCTCTGGTGTGGTGCTCATGGAACCTCATCCTTTGCGTCTGTGTTTCTGTGTGTCTGTGGGGTGGGTGGAGAAGAAGTGCTGGGTGGTCAGGAGCCGGGAGGGGTGAGGCGGTTGACCTTCCAGGGGGCTTCCTGGCCGGTGCGGAGCAGCTGGAGGGTGTAGGACCCGGCGTTCGTGGGGACCTTGGCGATAACGCCGTACCCGTTGGATTCATCGACGGTCAAAGTAGCTTTCCCGGTGACGGTGCTGGCCGGGATGTTCGCAGGGTCAACAGCCGAGTAGTCGGCCGTGGCCTGGACGGTGAGCCAGCGGGCGAGGTCATTGGCCCACTGCTTTTCCTCCGTGCCCGGGCGGGCGAAGTCCGCCATGGCCTTGCCGGCCACCTCCACAGCGGCGTCCTTGCTCTTCTGGTCCCAGCTCAGGCCGATCGTTGCCGGCACCGTCCCGCCGGGAGCCTGCGGGCCACTGCTGGCACTCAACGACACCGGCGCCGACGGGGTTGCCGTGGTGGGCTCAGGGGCCGCGGGTGTGGTGTTCGAGGCCGGGGCACACCCGGCACACAGCAGGGCTGTGATGATCAGGGCCAGGGGCTTTTTCACTTCTTCTCCTCTTGGGTCGGCAGATACAGGAAAGCTGACGGGACACCGTTGGACACGGTGCGGGTGTAGTAGTTGTGGTCATCCGGGGGCGGGTTGCCGTTGTAGCCCTCTTCGACATAGGTCCCGTCGTCCTTGACTTCCTTGACCACCGCGACGTGCCCGAAGGTCGGGTCCGCTCCCCCGGCCCCGGGCGCGTACCAAACAACCGCACCAACACGGGGCGTTCCCCCCGTGGGCCACCCCTTGGCATCCCAGCCGGCCTTCCACGTCACGGCCGAACCCAGGAGCTGACCATCAGGACGGAACGTACTGTTGAGGATTTTGAATGGTGCGGTAGTTGAACCCATCTGCTGGTTCACCCGCCACAGAGCAAAGTCCACGCACTCTCGGTAAAACGCTCCAAGAGGTGAAGCGGCATCCGCGTCGGCGCCTGCCTGCAGCCAGGTCGGTGAGTCCTTGTAGGGGTAGTCATCCCCTGCACCGGACTGCCCGGGAATGGCGCAGTCGCTGCCGGTAAGGTCGAACTTCTCATCCGAGAGACCCTGGACGAGCTTGACGCCCTCGGGCCAGTACTTGGCGTAGTGATACGGGTCCGCGTTCCGCTGGACCTTGTTACCGGCAATGGTCGGCTCCAGCAGCTCCCAACCCTCAACCTTCTGCAAGGCCTTGATGAAGTTCGTGGCACTGATGGTCGGGTCCATACGGTCCGCGTAGGAACCCCACGCACCGTTATCGCGCTGCTGGAACAACCCCCGCGAATCCGGGCCCGGACCGTCACCGTAGTCCAGGACCCGCAGACCGGACTCCCCCAGGGAGACCATCACGCTGATCATCTGACCCTTCACCGAAAGATCCAGGGCCTTCCCGGCACCCATGATCGCGGCAGCATTCTGCAGCTGCTCAGTGCTGTATCCCTCGACTTTGGTATCGGGGCTAATTGCCACAGAGATGGCAGGGCCGCAATCAGCGGCAGCAGGCTTAGCCGGCGCCAGGAGAAGAAGCATCGAAAAAATCAGGCCGAAAAACAGCGCCGGTACAGCAACCATCGCGCCAACAGCCAAACCCTTAGTCGGCTTCATCGTGGCCTCAGCGCCGTCCAGGCATCACGCAGCCACAATGGACCTGCGGCTTCGATAGTCAGCACCACATCCGGTTTCCGGACACGAACCACGATCCCATCCCGCTGATCCCGAAAAACGGTAGCGGCCGCGTGGCTGGTTACCAGTCCTGCCAGTTCCAGGCTGTCCAGAACGTCAACCACGGATTGTCCCAAGCCGGTGCGGCTGCCAAGATCCTCTGTCTCCACTACGCAGGCAGCACGGCCTTCGACAAATTCAGAAGCGGGCATCATGCGCAGCAGTTCGGTTAGTACACGTTCCTCCAGCGGCGGGCGGCCAAGAGCGAAAACCCAGTTCTGGAACGCCGCGTACTCTCCTGCCGCACGCTCCTGCAGCGCGTCGTAATGCATTGGCCACGCTGTTCCAAACGGCAAAGCCGTCATTCTGTCCTCCCCCCAGACATGAATTCCGAAAACCTACAACTTCCCGCTGACATTCCGTCGGCTCTGTGGTTGCTCGCGTAACAAGCAACCGGGACAACCCGCCATTGTTCACACTTTCCGGAAAAAGTGCTTGTCAAGAGCTATGGCGGGCTGCTTCTTCAGAAACTGAAGTCTAACATTAAATGTTAGTGTAGTATGCGCTTGTGAACAGATACGGCAAAATGGACAAGTGCCCCGATATGCCAAGCCACCAGCGACTACTCCTTCGGCGGCGGCATCTATGAAAGCGTTTGGGATGAACGAAGTGCGCTCGGCAATTCTCAGGAATCTTGCTTTGAGCGCAGAAGGCACCACATCTGGTCAAATCGCTAAGGATCTTGGGGCCAACTACCAAACAGTCTTCCGGCATCTTCAAGATCTTGAAGACCTTGGATTGGTGAAGGCCGATGCGGGACAGCAACGTCAGGGACAGCGCGTACTGTACCGGCTAGACAAGGCTGCGAGGGATGTAGCCCTGGCTGCCTACGCGCAGTATCTTGACGGCCGGTAGAGCTTTCGACACGCCCAAACTAAGAGCCTCCCACTTAATGAAAGCTTAAGAAGGTTGGCTGGTTTCTATCTTCAAGTCAGAGGGAGCCGGATATGCCGATGCCAAGCAAGGGTGACAGGAAACCATTGTCTGCACACATCCCGCGCGCAGACGCGGAGAAATTGGCCTTGGTAGTGGAACTTACCGGCGAAAGTCGCTCAGAGATCGTGACGCGGCTGGTGCATGCTCACTTGGAGAGCTTGGATATCGAATCTCTCTACCGGCAGGAGGCCTTGCCTATCGCTCGGGCCTCTTAAAGCAGAAAGCCCGCGCTAGGCGGGCTTTCTAAGACTTTAGCGTTCAGATCTCGTTCTTGGCGGGACCCGATCTGAACTTTTATCAACACCCACCCAGTGGGTGGACTTTGTTGTACCTCCCGAGGAAGGAATAGCTCTATCGTACCGCACGCAGATTCCGCGTCAATTGACGCGCCCGTGAGTGTCGGCACTTTGCCTGGCCCGGCTGCCGCGTGGGTGCTGGCGCCTTTGATCGCAGGCCAACCTTCGTACCGGTTGGGCCGGTGGATCGGGCAGCGTTTCCAGTACCCCCGCCCCACTACTGCCCCGAAGATCACCAGAACTGTCCCGGATCGGCCGGCTGCGGTGATGATTCACGGTGTCGATGGGTCTGTGGCGACGCTGTGCCTGGACCTGGATACGTCCAAAGCCCTCAAGGGTGTGGTGGATTCGGATGCGGCCCGGCTTAGGACGCTTCTGGGCGAAGCCGGGGCGGTGTTCGTGGAGGACTTTTCCCCCAGCGGGGGCCGGCACTTGTATGTGCCGCTGCAGGAACGACTCAGCCATCCCGAGGCCCGCGAACTTATTGAAGCCTTGGGCCGGGTCGCGATGAGCCTTGACCCGAGTCCGCACCAGAACGTCACTGACGGTTGTATTCGTGTTCCAGGATCCGCGCATAAGTCCGGTGGCCACCAAACCCTGGTCACTCCCCTGTCCCAGGCGTATGACGTGCTTCGCCGCCGCAACACTCCTGCCACCATCGCCGCTTTGCGGGCTGCGCTGGCCCCGGAGCTGCGCCGCAACAGGGTTGAGAAGGAACGCCAGGTCAAAGCCGCTGCGTCCCCGCGGCCGCAGCTTGCACACCTGCCGCTCCCCGGGGCCGGCAGCGAGTCCCCGCTCCGCCGCACAGCACGTACAGGGCTGTACGACACCGCACGTTACGCCAGCGCTTCAGAGGCCCGCATGGCGGTCCTGAACCACTTCGCTGCCTGTGGGTGGACCCTCTCCCAGGTCACCGGAGAACTCACCGGGCAGTTCCCCGGCCTCGCCGCCCTGTACGGCACAAAGCAGGACCGCCTGCTGCCCAAGGAATGGGCCAACGCCCAAGCCTTCACCAACAACACGTCCAGCGGAAAACGGACACCCGCACAGCGACGGGGAAAAGATGCCTTTATTAACGACACAAGCATCACTAAACCCACAGGGGGGGCACCCACCCCCAGCCCAGCCTCAATCCATCAACTCGTAAACGATTTGGAAAACATCCTCTACGCAGTCCTCGACCATAGGCTTCAGGCTTACGGCCGCGAAAGCCTCAGCCTGCGGTTGCTGCTCCGCGGCCTGCTGGGCTTTATGCGAACCAACAACACCAACCTTGTGGACGTCGGCTGCCGAACCCTCGCCGTTGCCCTGGGAAAGCACCACGGCACCATCGCCCGGCTTCTCCCCCGTCTCGCTGGCGCCTCAGATGGAATCCTCACCAAAGTCATGGACGCCCGGCACAAAGCAGCCGATGTTTACCTGATCGAGCTCCCCGCGCAGTACTACCAGCTCGCACGGGAACTGACCTGGCGAAAGGGCAAGATCCACGCCATACGCCCGGTGTTCCGCGCCCTCAGCGACCCCGCCGCCCTGATTTACGAAGCCATAGAACGCGGACGGCACTCCCCCACCACCGCCGAAATCATCCGCACCACAGGACTTAGCAGATCGGCAGTCGATAGTGCCCTGGCAAACATGGAAGCCCTGGCGATGATCCACCGCGCCAGTCGAGCCTGGCGCATCACACAGAGCACCAACCTGAGTGCTCTCTCGGTCCGTCTTGGTGTGATGGATGAGTACCAGGCCCACATCGCCCGAAACCGCCGGCAACGCGCCGCTTGGCACGCTTATCTCGACCGTTTTGCAAACTCACGCATACCTGAGTCCGACCTGTACGACGCAGAACGCGATCAGCACTGGATCCCTCCAGACGTAGCTGACGGTATCTGGCTTGCTGCCTAGTTGGGGTGGCTTGTGAAAACGGCGAATTTCAGACGCTAAGGCACTTCTGATTGAGCGCGCAGGTGTATAGAGCGGCTTTCCCTTGCCGCAGTGGCAGGTTTGCCTTGCTCAGCAGGAGCAGTCGCCCAAACGTCCGTAGACGTTGCATTGGCCCGAAAACGGCATGACTACGCTCTGCCCTGCGGAAATGATTCAAGTCCAGACTTGTAGGCGAAACGAACGTCAGCGCACCCCCTCCAACACGCTTAGGGCTTCTACTCCCCGCGCGTTGGTCCCGGGCCCCGGTTCCTCTCACTGCTGGGCTGGGAACACATCAACCTCACCGGCGACTATACCTGGCCGCATGCCAGCCACATCAACCCGGCGAATGCAGGCCACTACGACGCTCGGCAAAACCTTAGCGTCGGATATTTCACTTTTTCACAAGCCGCCCCTATACGAGAGCCAACAACACCAACCTGGTCGACGTCGGATGTCGAACGCTCGCCGTTGCCCTGGGAAAACACCACGCCACCATCGCCAGGCTCCTCCCCCGCCTCGCCGGTGCATCAGATGGCATCCTCACCAAAGTTTTGGACGCCCGCCACAAAGCAGCCGACGTGTACCTGATCCAGCTTCCGGAGCAGTACCACCAGCTTGCCCGGGAACTGACCTGGCGAAAAGGCAAAATTCACGCCGTTCGCCCGGTATTCCGCGCCCTTAGCGATTCAGCAGTCCTCATCTACGAAGCCATCGAACGAGGCCGGTACTCTCCCACCACTGCCGAAATCATCCGCACCACAGGACTCAGCCGATCAGCAGTAGATCACGCCCTGGCAAACATGGAAACCCTCGCCATGATCCACCGCAGCGGCCGGGCCTGGCACATCACCGAAAGCTCCAACCTGACCCGTCCTGGCAGTCCGCCTAGGCGTCATGGACGACTACCAGAGCCACATAGCCCGAAACCGCCGCGAACGCGCCATCTGGCACGCCTACCTAGACCGTTTCGACAGTTGCCGCGTGAGTGAGTACGACCTATACGACGCAGAACGAGAAGAGGAATGGATGCCGCCTGACAAATGGGTAATCTGGGCGGCTTGAAACCCTTAGTCGCAGTTATAGAAGGGTTTCTACA